>NZ_CAADGZ010000009.1:0-55913 GCF_900696675.1 uncultured Candidatus Kuenenia sp.
TTGACGGAGAAAGGCCAGAAGTTCTCTTGTTCACTGATGACCGCTTCAGCCCTTGATATTAAAGCACTTACGGAAATGGCGGCATGAAAAACACGCATAAAAAACAAGAAATTGATGGATAGTAGTACAGATCACACAGATAAAACCTGTTCAAGATTAAGAATTGGTAAAATAAAAGGGTGTTGGTAAATATATGGATAGAGATGTAAGAACACATGAAATTATTGGAGCGGCAATGGAGGTTCACAGAATCATAGGACCAGGACGCCTGGAGGCCGTTTATCAGGAATGTTTGGAAATTGAGTTCAAATTAAGAAATGCCCCATTTATTTCTCAACCTCGATTGGAAATATTTTATAAAGAACAAAAGTTGAAAAAATATTATGTTACGGATTTCATTGTTTACAATGAAATTATAGTTGAAAATAAAAGCAGAAAAATCTTTGTCAAAGGTCGATGAAGCACAGTTAATAAATAGCCTTATTACTAGTCGCCATAGCACAGGATTGCTTATAAACTTTGGCGAAGAATCCCTTCATTATAGAAGGTTCAAAAATTGAATTTTATCAAAATGGATGACAGAGGTTTGAATACAAAATAAAATAATCTGAGCAATCAGGTTACTTGTTCTTTTTTTTAATCCGTGCAACCTGTGGTTTCTTATTCCTATGATCAATAAACTTATCGAACTATGTCTTAACAACCGTTTCCTCGTCATATGCTTTTACCTGCTGGTGATATTCGGCGGTCTCTTCGGGGTGAGGCATATCAACATGGACGTTATTCCTGATATCGGGGAAAACCAGTGTATTGTCTTCACCGACTGGCCTGGCCGTAGCCCGCAGGACGTGGAGGATCAGGTTACTTATCCTCTGACCGTTAATCTCCTGGGCGTTCCTGGTGTAAAGGTCATACGCTCACAGTCTGCGTTTGGTTTCTCCATGGTCTATATTATCTTCAAGGAAAATATCGATTTTTACTGGGCACGTTCCAGGGTGCTTGAAAGATTAAACTTTGTACAGGCATTGCTTCCAAAAGATGTTCTCCCAAGACTAGGTCCGGATGCTACCGGACTTGGACAGATTTTTTGGTATACCGTTGAGGGGAAAGGATATGATCTCGGACAATTGCGGTCTATCCAGGATTGGTTTGTCAGATACCAGCTCAATGCCGTTGAAGGCGTCTCGGAGGTTGCTGGTGTGGGCGGTTTTGTCAAACAATATCAGGTGGATGTGGACCCCAATAAATTAATGGCGCACAACCTGACTGTTGGAGATGTGTTTGAGGCTGTTCGAAAAAGCAATATCGATGTGGGTGCCAAGGTGGTGGAAAACAATAATATGGAATTTATTATACGCGGCCTTGGGTTTATTAAAAACGTTACCGATATCGAGAATATTACCGTTGGCAGCAATAACGGCGTGCCTGTCTTTGTAAAAAACGTAGCAACGGTTCAGATTGGAGGCGACTTCAGGCGGGGGGCGCTGGACAAGGAAGGCGCAGAGGTTGCAGGCGGGGTTGTTATTATGCGCCAGGGGGAAAATCCGTTAAAGGTTATAAAGCGAATAAAGGAAAAGATAAAGGAAATCGAACCCGGTTTGCCGCCAGGGGTAAAAATAGTACCTTTCTACGACAGAGAAGGGCTTATATATCGCGTCATTGCCACCCTGAAAGAGGCGCTTATAGAAGAAATAATTATTACCTCTGTCGTTGTAGCCCTCTTTTTATTGCACATTCGAAGTATTATTGTCTGCTGTCTTGGATTCCCTATAGCTATAATCATTTCCTTCCTGGGCATGTATTTTATGGGGATTGATTCAAACATTATGACCATTACCGGTATTGCTATTGCCATTGGCGAGGTGAGTGATATGGCAATTATTGTCACCGAAAATATATACAGGAATCTTATAGAATATGAAGGCAAAAAGAGCAGGTTTCAAATAATACTTGACTCTTCCAAAGAAGTGGGGGCACCAATCCTCTTTGCCGGCCTTACTACTATTTTTATGTTTATGCCTGTGTTTGGGCTTACCGGGCAGGAGGGAAAACTTTTTAAACCCCTCGCATGGACGAAGACGTTTGCAATAGGAGCGTCTGTTGTGTTCGCACTTACTCTGGCGCCGACACTTTGCTTTTTTATGTTAAAAGGCAAACTGAGGCCAATGGAGAGAAATTATACCTCAAGGCTGCTCCTGAGCGGGTATACGCCGATACTTCGTTGGGTATTGGAGCATAAGAGACTATTTCTTACGATTCCCATCGTTGTGATTATTTTATCTGTTTTTGTTGCGAAAAGGATCGGAAGGGAATTTATGCCACCATTGGACGAAGGGTCCATCCTTTTTATGCCGGTTATGCTGCCGAGCGTTGCGCTTACCGATGCGTTCAAGGTGATGCAGAAACAGGATGTTATCATCAAGTCATTTCCGGAGGTGGATATAGTCGTGGGAAAGCTGGGCAGGGCGGAAACCCCTACCGATCCGGCGCCTGCCGAGATGTTTGAGACGATTGTCACCTTAAAACCTGAAGAGGAATGGCGAAAGAAAAAGATAGAGTATGGTTTTCTGCAATATGTGCCTTCCTTCCTGCACCCGGTCTTTCACTTGTTTCTGCCCGATGAGCGGAGGATTACGAAACAGGAGCTTATACAGGAAATGGATGAAGCCATGAGGATACCAGGCGTGGCAAACATATGGACACAACCCATAGTAAACCGCGTTGACATGCTTGCAACCGGTATCCGCACCTCGATTGGCGTTAAGATATTTGGGACAGACCTGAACGTGCTGCAGCAACTGGCACTGGATGTTGAAAAGGCTTTAAGGGATGTTCCGGGGGCGGTTGATCTTTATGCGGAGAGGATTACCGGAAAGCCATATCTTGAATTCATAATAAAGCGGGAGGAGATTGCACGTTATGGCATAAATATTAAGGATGTGCAGGATATTATTGAGACCGCTATAGGGGGAGAAAATATTACAACGACAGTGGAAGGCAGGGAACGCTATCCTGTACGGGTCAGATACGTCCGGGAACTCCGCGATAATTTTGATGCACTGAAAAGGATTTATGTTTCAAGCTCCACAGGCAAACTTATCCCCCTTACACAGGTTGCAGATATCCGTTACGTCATGGGACCTGCCATGATCAGCAGTGAAAACGCCCTTTTAAGGGCGTATGTCCTTATGAACGTACGGGACAGAGACCCCATGAGCTTTGTCGAAGAAGCCTCTAAGGTGGTATCTGAGAAAGTCATGTTGCCGCAGGGTTATTTTATTCAATGGAGCGGACAGTTTGAGAATCAGGTACGGGCAAGAAAGAGATTGCAGATACTTGTCCCGTTGTCTCAGTTTGTTGGCTTTATTATCCTCTTCGTGGCATTCAGATCATTTTCGCAAGTGCTGATTATTTTATTAACCAGTGTACCGACTGCCATTGCAGGCGGCATTCTGCTGCAGTATTTATTCGGATATAATTTTAGCGTGGCCGTTTGGGTAGGTTTTATATCTCTGTTTGGCATCGTCCAGGACGATGGTGTACTTATCACTACATATATAAATGATCTGTTTAAGGATAAAAAAATAAAAAGTATTCAGGAGATAAGGGATACCATTGTTTTGGCAGGGACGAGAAGGATACGCCCGGCCGTAATGACCTCTGCGACAACATTTATTGGCCTGATGCCCATTATATGGTCAACCGGTGCAGGCGCTGAAATTGCAAAACCAATGGCGATCCCTTCCATTGGGGGCATGACAATGGCGATGATTGTGTTTTTTCTGGTGCCATGCCTGAATGCATGGATAAAAGAACGTAAGTTTAAAAAGGAATTGAATAAAGACCCCGGTATTGCAGAAACAGGTATGATTATATAATTTATTAAAGAAGACAACTATCATTTTTTGTTTATGAGAATCCATGTGAAGATTATCGAACTACCAGGTATATGAGGAAATGAGTTATGTCACGAGAATTAACTATTGGTAACGGTTCGCTACAAGTGATGTTTGATGCCGCCTATAAGCTGCGTGACATCTATTTTCCCTATATCGGCAAGGAGAATCATACCGCCGGGCATGTGTTTCGCTTCGGTGTCTTCACTGAGGGGTAATTGAGATGGGTACACGAGCCGGGTTGGGAAAGACTGCTCACCTATGAACCTGACACACTGGTTACTTCCGTGAAACTCATCAATCGGCGGCTTGGGCTTATACTTGACTGCCGCGATGCCGTGGGCTTTCATGAAAACATCTACATGAGGGAGACTACCGTTCATAATCTGGTTAATCGTTCACGGCAGTTTTGCCTGTTTTTCCATCAAGATTTTTACCTTAGATAGAGAAGTGAAGATTCTCAATGACATCGTTCTGGGAGAAACACCGGCCGGGTTGACCGACCGTACTGGAAATTACTGGCATTTGTGGATAACCAAGAGCAAACCAGATTTTGCCAACTTGCCACCTATCAGAGTAAGACGCACTATTTTTGCCCGGTCGTGTGCAAAAATAAGTTCGAACAATCGACGCAAAAGTATACTGATTAAGTAAAACGGCGAGTCACGCTGATGTCGGTAAAATGTGGCGAAAACATTTTGGGTTAATCTTGATAGCTGAAATCGTGTAGAGCAGATTATGGTATTGAATAATAACTTGTTTAAAAAGTACTTATAATGGTATTGGCAGGTGAACAAGGAGAAAGTCTCTATCCGCTAACCAAAGATAGAACAAAACCAGCGGTTGCTTTTGGAGTAGTATTCCTGCCATTTTTAAAGGGGGGATGACAATGATAGCACGGATAGTAACGACTGCTATGTGTGTGACAATCTTGACGGGTTGTGCTAGCCAGACACTTCAAATACCAATATCTACCAACGATCCGGCAAATCCGAACGCACTGGAATCTGCATTTGCTCCACGATCGAATTGGCTCCAGGCCGAGGTACCTGTCACAGCGGAACAACCGCCTACCGAACCAACTTTGCCTACGCATCCACCCACAACCGTACCCACAATGTATACCTGCCCGATGCATGCCGAAGTAGTACAATCAAGCCTGGGCAGATGCCCTAAGTGTGGGATGGGACTGGTCCCGGCAGCACTTTCCAAAACCGAATCGGAGGGAAAACAATGACACAGAGATTGATAGCCATATTTATAACTCTCATGTGTATTGGAGTACTTGCTGGCTGTGCTTCGGTTCCTGAAGAGGCTGGATTTTCTGACGTCCAGAATATCATAGAACAGCGCATTGGTCGCCGGGTACACTGGAGTCAGGGCACATCGGAGGATGCTGCGGTGATCGATGCCGTCCGGTTAATGTTACAACAGGAACTGACCTTAGATGAAGCTGTTCAGATTTCATTACTTAACAACCGGTCATTGCAGGCGACATATGAAGATCTGGGTATTGCTCAGGCCGATCTTGTACAGGCTGGTTTGTTGCGGAACCCTACATTTGGAGCTAGCTTCAGGTTCCCCGATAAGACCGTGGGAGGGCATCGCAGTACCAATACAGAATTTTCAGTGGTTCAGGATTTTCTTGATTTACTTGTGCGTCCTTTACGAAAGAAAGTTGCTGCGGCTCAGTTTGAACAAGCGAAGCTGCGTGTTGGTAATGCCGTTTTGAACCTGGCAGCGGCGGTACGGTCAACTTATTACGCCCTTCAGGCAGATGAGCAAATACTAGAGATGCGCCGAACTGTAGTCCAGGCCACGGAAGCAGCTGTTGACATTGCTACCCGTCAACACGATGCCGGCACTTTAAAGACGTTAGATCTTGCAAATCAACATGGGTTCCATGTTCAGGCGAAATTAGACATGACAAGAACAGATATCCAAATCGTTGTTGACCGTGAGCGTCTGAACCGACTGATGGGGCTTTGGGGAGCAGATACTACGTGGAAACTCCCTGGCAGACTTCCTGAGCTATCAGCAGATGAAATCCCTTTAGAACATCTGGAGTCGCTCGCTGTGTCACAACGCCTGGATTTAGCCGCCGCACGACAGGAGACGCTGGTCATCTCACATGCCTTGTTATTGACGCGGAAATATCGGTATTTTTATGTATTTGACGTTGGTGTAAATACTGAACACGACGTCGCTGACAACGTAAATTTTACAGGACCTAATCTTACGATTGAATTACCGATCTTCGACCAACGTCAGGCTGAGATCGCACGGTTGGAGGCACAATTGAGGCAAAGCCAGCAGCGGCTCTCCTCTCTGGCAATCGATATACGTTCGGAGGTCAGGGATATACGCAATCGGCTTTTGACTGCACGCAACATGGTTGAATACTACCAGGAAGTCATTCTTCCCCTTCGGCAGCGGATCGTGGATGAGTCCCAACTGTATTACAACGGCATGCTTATTGGGGTGTATGAGTTACTCCTGGCGAAGCAAAACCAGATCAACACAGGTCGTGAATACATCGAAACTTTGAGGGACTACTGGATTGCCATGTCTGACCTGGAGCGTGCAGTTGGTGGCCGCTTGTTAGTTACTGAGGAAACTATCCATCCGCCCGCACAACCCGTGGAACAACCAGCTACTCAGCCATCAAAACTCCCTAACCATATTCATCATTAAGGAGATTTATCATGATTACCCGACGGAAAATGATTCTTTCCAGCGCAGCGGCATTGCTAACCGGCGGTATTTCTACGCTGTTAGGTCGCAAGCAGTTGGAAGCTGTAAACACAGTGACCACACCACAACCCACCACTATCATGCCACCCATACATGGCTTGTCCTATACACCGGCTACGACACTCAATGGGAGCACCCTCCCCTGGAAGTGGGACAATGGCGTTAAAGTTTTTCACTTGATCGCTGAACCGGTCAAGCGGGAGTTTGCGCCAGGAATGATCGTCAACTGCTGGGGTTATAACGGTCAGACGCCAGGCCCTACCATCGAAGCGGTGGAAGGTGACCGTGTGCGTATCTTAGTCACCAACAAGCTTGCAGAACATACCACGATCCACTGGCACGGCGTACTCCTGCCCAATGGTATGGATGGCGTCGGGGGATTGAACCAGCCGCAAATCAAACCGGGCGAGACCTATGTCTATGAATTTACGCTCCGTCAGCATGGTACACAGATGTATCACCCGCATGCGGACGAGATGGTGCAGATGGCAATGGGGATGGAAGGTTTTTTCATTATACACCCAAAAGAACCAGAACAGCCCAGGATCGACCGGGACTTCTGTATCTTTCTTCAGGAATGGTTTGTCGAACCCGGCACAAGTACTCCGAATCCAAACATCATGACCGACTTTAACCTCTTCACATTCAACAGTCGTGTGTTCCCTGGCACGGCGCCATTGGTAGTCCGTTTGGGAGACAGGGTGAGAATCAGAGTCGCCAATCTGAGCATGGACTCCCACCCGATCCACCTGCACGGCTATAATTTTAAGATTACCGGTACGGATGGAGGGCGCATTCCAGCCTCGGGTCAATGGCCTGAAACCACGGTTAACGTTCCACCAGGTACTACGCGTGACATACAATTTGTGGCAAATGCTCCTGGGGACTGGGCTTTGCATTGCCACAAGAACCACCACGTTATGAACGCCATGAAGCATGACGTACCAAACATGATCGGTGTAAATCAGAGTGGAGTGGAACGGAAAATACAAAACCTGCTGCCGGATTATATGGCCATGGGTGAGAGCGGCATGTCCGGGATGGCAGTGATGAACATGCCCTTGCCAAAAAATACACTACCCATGATGACAGGAAAAGGGCCGTTTGGACCAGTCGAAATGGGCGGTATGTTTACCGTGTTAAAGGTTCGCGATGACATTACCAGCTACGATGACCCTGGCTGGTATCAACAACAGGAAGGTACTGTAGCCTGGCGGGTAATTGAATAATTACTTACAAATAAGTCCTACTCCAGTAGGTGTGGGTTAGGTTGAATGAAATGAAACCCATAAATAGCAGTATTCACATAGTTTAAATGGTGTAAAATACACTATGTTTGTTTTGAAAACAAAGGCATGTAATTTTGTTGGTAGTTAAGTTTCTTCTTGATATTAATCAACGATTTCCCTAGCA
This sequence comes from uncultured Candidatus Kuenenia sp., assembly GCF_900696675.1. Classification (NCBI taxonomy): domain Bacteria; kingdom Pseudomonadati; phylum Planctomycetota; class Candidatus Brocadiia; order Candidatus Brocadiales; family Candidatus Brocadiaceae; genus Candidatus Kuenenia; species uncultured Candidatus Kuenenia sp. The sequence goes on from NZ_CAADGZ010000009.1 coordinate 8,064, forward strand.
TAAGATTCATATATATTAAATATTTAAAATAGAATGAAATATTGAGACGTTAAACGATACAGAAGGTATGAACCTGGAAAATCGTGGCATGGTGTCAGGAAACATTCTATTTTTGGGGTGTATTCCCGATTTTTTGTGATTTCTGCCATGTTTCAATAAAACGTTGCAGTAGTGTCAACCCTGACAGGGTTTCAAACCCTGTCAGGGTTGTTTTGCCCCGACTCCATGAACGCTTACAAACAATCGGGAATGCACCCTATTTTGTAATAGTTCACCGCAGAGGACGCGGAGAAAACAAATACAATGTGTACCTGCATAATTTTCTGTTTTTATCTCCTTAAAACCTCTGCGATCGCAGCGTTCTCTGCGGTAGACTGAACTGTTATCTGTTTTTTTAAATGCTGAATTTTTAACGGAAAGGGGGGGAAGTCTGGAGTAAATACGAAGATTCATTTTTTATTTGTTGCGTTTTATATAAAAACAAAGGAGTAGATAGCAATGAAAAACAAAAAGTTGTCAATACCGGTTTTTTTTAGTGCGGTGATATTTTCCGCAGTTTTATGGGGCAATAATTATGCGTATTCGGAAGAAGAAACATTTAAACATAGTGTAAAACCACTGGCACAGGAACGTCAGATACCGGAGACCATTGAACTACCGATGTGTCCCTCTTGTAAAAAAGGGCATTTATGGCCAATGAAAGGGAAAACAGTTGCTCCGATGGGCATGGTGTGCCCTGATTGCAAAAAAGAAGTATCGGAATTTGACGTTCATCATTGTGATGAATGTGACAAAGATGCGTTGGTTTGTGTAATGTGCAAGGCGGAATCCGCAAAGTTGAAAGCAGAAACGAAAGAGGCAAAATGTCCTAAATGTAAAATAGTAAAGTCCAGACATGTCAAAGCCAAAGCATTTTCCAAGTGGGAGATGAAATGCCCTGATTGCAAGAAAAAGACACAGGAATGGACTCTCCAGCATTGTGATGAATGTGATATAGACTTTTTGACCTGCCCTCTTTGTAAAAATGAACAAAAGAAGACAGAAAAATAGAGTAAGGACAATGACATTGGGTGTTATAAGGGGTTTTTTTTGAGGAAGTCAAAAAACATTTTTACCCAAAATACACGAGAAGATGAAAAATTTACAAATGTGTTATTGTATTGTCCTTTTAATTTTTTGTAACACTTTAGTTTTTTGTAAAAACTCAATAAAATTAAGGATTTCTGGTTTTATAGAGCAAGGGGGCATTTTAGTGTTAAAACACACCCCTAAGTCTCCTCTTTTTAGAAGGGACTTTTTATCTCCACTCTAAAAAGAGGGGGCTGGGATGTGTTATAAGAAAGTAAACTTTTTAAAAGGTGAAGGATGATGAAAGACCCGGTTTGTGGTATGTCAGCAAAAAAAGAGATCGCATATGAATATAAAGATCAGAAATTTTGTTTTTGCTCGGAGTTATGTAGAGACGAGTTCAAGAAATTTCCTGAACAATATTTAAATCAAAGAGACATATTCATTCCTTTAGGCGAAAAGCAGGAAAGAAAGATTGCATACTTTTCCATGGAAGTTGGTATTGAATCTCATATTCCCACCTATAGCGGGGGATTGGGCGTACTGGCAGGGGATACCATAAGGTCTTGTGCTGATCTGAAAGTGCCTATGGTAGTGGTTACCCTATTATACGAGAAAGGGTATTTCTATCAAAAACTAGATACTCTTGGGAATCAGAAAGAAATGCCTGTTCAATGGTATCCCGAAGATTTCATTACTCCTTTGACGAACAGGGTCAGTGTAAGGATAGAAAACAGGACAGTCTTTATTCGTGCCTTGCAATATGAGGTCATTGGCATAACCGGCCACCGTGTGCCGGTCATATTTTTAGATACAAACCTTGAAGAAAATAGTGAATATGACAGGGGACTGAATGATTATCTGTATGGAGGAGATCTGAAGTACCGGTTTGCTCAGGAAATCATTTTGGGAATAGGTGGTTTGCGGATGTTGCATGATTTAGGCCATTCAAAAATAAGGAAATATCATATGAATGAAGGTCATGCAAGCTTATTAACATTGGAATTATTAAGAATGCGGAGAACAGAGGATGAAACAATATGGAAATTCGATGAGGTAAGGAACCTCTGTGTATTTACCACACACACTCCGGTGCCGGCAGGACACGACCAGTTTTCCTATGATTTGGTAAAGGGTGTTTTAGGGGACTATATGCCTTTTGATATTATGAAGATGCTTGGTGGAGAAGAGAGGTTAAATTTGACATTACTTGCCTTGAACTTAAGTAAATATATCAATGGTGTTGCAAAAAAGCATGGCGAAGTATCTAAATCAATGTTCCCGGGATATTCCATCGATTCTATAACGAATGGAGTACATTCGAATACCTGGACATGTGATAGTTTTAAGGAGTTGTATAGTAAATATATATCAGGGTGGAGAAACGATTCTTTCAGTCTGAGATACGCCTTAAGTATTCCAAAAATCGAAATATGGCAGGCACACATGAAGGCAAAGAAGATACTTATTGATTATATAAATAAAGAAGCAAATGCAGGCTTTCATTACGATGTATTTACCATCGGATTTGCCAGACGTGCAACCCTGTATAAGAGAGCGGATATGATCTTTTCTGATGTAAACAGGCTGAAAACTATTTCGCAGGAGGTTGGTAACATACAATTTGTTTTTGCAGGCAAAGCACACCCGCAGGATTTGCCTGGTAAAGAGTTGATTAAGAGGATTTTTTCAAGCATAAGACAATTGAAGGGGCAGGTAAAAATAATATATTTGGAAAATTATGACATAGATATGGGAAAGATGTTAACCTCAGGGGTAGACCTCTGGTTAAATACCCCGCAGAGACCAAATGAGGCATCCGGTACTTCCGGTATGAAGGCAGCACATAACGGCGTCCCCAGTTTCAGTGTATTGGATGGCTGGTGGGTTGAAGGGCATATTGAGGGGAGAACCGGCTGGTCTCTAGGGAAACAAGCTTCGGATATCAATGATGACGTGAAAACCGAAATAGAGGGAATGTATGAAAAACTGGAGACGGTCATTGTCCCGATGTTTTATAATGATAAAGATAAATGGATTGATATAATGAAGCATTCAATAGCGATTAATGCCTCATTTTTTAATACGCACAGGATGGTTCTGCAGTATGTTTTAAATTCATATTTTTGTTAAGCATAGCAATGGGGTCAGGACGAGACAACTCTGTCAGGGTTAACTTACTGTAATGTTTTATTTAAAACTGGCGTGAGTCAGAAAAAATCACGAATGCATCCTTAACTTAATGACATTGGTTTGCAACCTGAACCCGCCGGGAACGATAAGTTAACGTTTGGGAATTTCAATATTTTTGTAGTAGAGACGCATTGTATGCGTCTGGAAACTGCTGAACGTAGTGAAAATGTTTACAAAAGAGAACTTACGTAACACTTTTAGTCTTTTGAAAAACGTATTTCCTATAAACACCATAGGAGCAACCTGTTTGTAGCAAGATAGGGTACAATAGCAGATATTGGCACAAAAGATCTGGAAATTGTCATTTGTAGTGCGACGAACCTCGTCGCACTACATTATTGGAATTTTTCAAAAAAATAAAGTGTTACAATAAGGCTAATTGATAGTTTTTCTATATAGTAGCTTATAAAAACCAATACACCCAAACGGGGGCATTCATAAAGGCCGACCCATATGGGCATATTGACAATTTCTTTTGTTTTGTTATATTATATTCCTGTTATCCATTTGGTATCTTTTCATAAATTTTTTTGAGCAATTTTTCATTAAACAGATATTTAAAACAGCCTGATTAAAGAGGGTTTTCTATAGCTGTTTTGTTTCAGAACAAACTATAGCTGTCGACAGCTGGTTTTTTTGATGTTTTTTTCATAGGAGGTGTAAGTCATGATTAATGTGAAAAAATGTATTGGTTATTCGCTTGTTGTTTTGTTGCCGTTATTAGTAAACAATAAAATAATGGCATCAGAAACCGAAAAGGCCTGCTTTTGATATTTAACACTCAAGCTGGATGCATGAGTTACTTTTAATCTTTACGGGTTGTTTACAAAAAAGCTGGAATGCTTCTTGTTGGAAACATATTTTCCATTGCAATTACCTGCCTGCAGGCAGGTGTCCTCAAATAGGAGTTTTGAGGGCGAGTCATGCAGTATTTACGCTGAATAATTACGCTTGTAGTGAAAAACATAATTGTTTAATTTTGCCGGATAGATACTATTACCGGATAGATGCTATTAATTGTTTTATATTTTATAGGGAAAGGAGAAATATTTATGGGACGGGTAACTACGGTAAAGATGGGTTTAGTAAGCTTCTTTGGAATCGTTGGTATGTTGAATTTTGCAATTTCTAATCATACATTCGGAAGTGAGGGACAAATAATAACTCATGAACAGACAGGAAAGCATGAAGGAGTTAATTTACCTGTTAAGACATTCACCAGGGATTTGGAGCATGCAGTAAATAACATTTTAGAGGGCATACTTAAGGATGATTTTAATTATATCAAGCAGGAAGCTGACCATATTTCAGAAAAAAGCAAAAGTATGTTTATAAGTTTTTTTGAAAACAGTAATAGATTTAGGAAGGTGGAAGAAAATCCGGCAAGGGACATACAGAAAAAAGATTTTGCTAATTATGTGGATGAGATAAATAAGCAAGTTGCGTCCTTGAAAAAAGCTGCCGACTCCCAGGACTCAGATCAATTGTTGTCTGCCTTTACAGGATTATTAAAAAACGCCTGTATAAATTGCCATACGAAATATCGCAAATAATCATTAAGCAAAAATAATTAAGTAGTTTTTTATAATAAAAGGCTGGATCAGGAATGCATCCTATCCAGCCTTTTGTCATTTAGAAAATAATCACATCATTTCCGCACTGAAACGTGAATTGCGGTCATATTTTCTATCTTATCACGGTTAGTATTTACCATGCAAAACCGGAAATTTCTCTCCTTACTACGATCAACTTGATTTTCATACCGCATAATAACTCCTTTGAAACTTTACGGTAGTGGTTAAGCCTATTTTTGCAATTCGCACCCGAAAATATTTTACCTTCATACACCCGCACAAAAATATGAATCACTCGATGATAATGATTAGATGGTCGTCATTCTTAAATACCTTTTGTGCCAATTGCGCTACTTCTTCGGGGGTTACTTTTTTTAACTTTTCTGAAAATAATTCATCATCTTCCGGCGGGTTGCCATCAAGTATCTCCATACTCATATAATACGCCTGATTCACCCTGTCCAGCCTGCGCATGCCATGACGTCCCAATATCGCGTTAATAGCTTTTTGCACTTCATCCTTTTCGTATTTTCTCTTGCGTATATCATTAATTTCCTTTTGTATGCCGCTTATGGCACGGTTTATATTCTCAGGACGGGTACCCATGGTAATCCTGTACCATTGCGCATTATTATGTAAGGGGAAACTGACGCCAATACTATAGGCAAGCCCTTGCGTTTCCCTCAGTTGAAAGGCTAAACTTTCGGAGAATACATATTGTAAAACTGCAAGCACCGGTATTTCGCCTTTTTGTATTTCATACGTACTGCCCACTGAAATATACGATTGTGTCTTTCCTGTTTTTTCACGGACGATCCTTCCCACCGGTTCATTAAAAACGATATGCTGCACCGGCGCATTCCAGCCCGCATTGCCCCATGTCCCTTCAAAACTGCGCTTTATCAGAAGCAACGCCTTATCCACCGGAATATTTCCGGAAACAGCAAGCATCAAATTTGATGGATTATACAATTTATTGTAAAGGGCTTTTGCATCTTCTAAGGATAATTTATCCAGTTGTTCGGGAAAACCAATCTCATTGCCATACCCGATATCCATGGCAAACAAGTTTTTATAAAACACACGTTTTGCCCTAAGCGGTGTATCTGATTCCGCCCTGGCGGCAAGGGGAATCACCTCTTTTTTTGCCTGTTCAAAATGCTCCTGTGTCAGTTGCGGATGGAGTATTGTTTCTGCCAGTAGTTGAATCCCTTTTTCAAAATAAAAATCAACAACTTTTAAACGAATATATGCAAAACGCGGGGAATTATAGTAATCATCAAAATCAATATGAGGGTTATCATACAGTTTGATCTCCGCCCCGATGGATTCGTACTCTTTATACAATGCATCTTCCGGGTAATTAAGCGTCCCGCCCGACAGGAACATCCGCTGCAGTATTTCTGTTAAGCCGTGCTTTCCCTCTCCTTCTGCAATGCAGCGATCCTTTGCCAGCAGATGTATCCCCACAACCCTGCTGTCCTGGTTTTCCTTTATGGCAACAGTCAATCCGTTCGGTAAGATTTCCTGATAGTAACTGCTCTGTGAACGTTTTGTCGTTTCTTCGTTTATAGGAGTGGAAGGCGACATTGCTGTTATAACAGGTATTTGGTCTTTCAGGTATTTCTGGCAGACCTTTTGAATGGATTGCGGGGTAACTTTCATTAGCCCATCCATATATTCACGATAAAATGCATATCCACCCGCAGCAAGATAACCGGATTTCATCATTGCATAATAATGCAATTTTTCCTGCAGATATATTTCATTGATTAATCCGGAGGTTAAGAGGGTGTTCAATTCCTCAGTGGATACCGTATTCACCGCCATATCATTTATTGCCTGTAAAATGAGACCGATAACATGATCCGTATCGGAATCAGGGGGAAGTTCTGCCGATATTTGCAGTGTTGAAAATTCACGGTGAAATTCCATGTTGGCGCTTATCGAATAGAGTAAATCGCTATTCTCTTCCTTACGAAACAATACATCCAGCACAGAATTCTCCTTTCCACCAAGAAATTCAGCCAGCATTTGTAATGACTGAAAGTCTTCACCGGTCGGGGGAGGAAGCACATATCCTATAGAGAGATATTGTCTGTCTGCCGGAAAATTACCAATACCATTTGCCTGAATAATGCGTAATTTATTTGGGGGATTGAATTGAATACCCTTTTTCTCCGGCAATCTTCCGGCAGGATATTTTCCGTATTTTTCCTTCACCAGCTCAATCATTTCCGTTGTTATAAAATCGCCAATGACCATCAATGTCATATTATTGGGAACATACCATGTTTTGTAATACTCGCGCACCGCGTCGTATTTTAGATGTGAAATAGTGGAAACCGTACCGAGTACTGGCCGCTCGTAAGGGGTGTTTGCAAAAAATGTGCGTAAAAAATGATTTTGCGCCTGCTGCGCCGGATTATTTTCCCATTTTCCGATTTCTTCTATAACAATACCCCGTTCTTTTTCAAATTTTTCTTCCGGTAAAATAGAATTAAATAACATGTCTGCCTGAATATCCATGCCTTGAGAAATATATTCTTTCGGCATAAGGATCATAAAATTTGTATAATCGGTGGTTGTGTTTGCATTATTGTATCCTCCGTAAAAAGCCATCTCATCGTAAAGTTGTTTTTGTGTGCGTGATTTTGTCCCGTTAAAAAGAAGATGTTCCAGAAAATGAGCACAGCCGTTGGTTGACGCATCCTCATTACAACTGCCTGTCTTTACAATGGTAAAAGCGGTGATCATGGGGCTGGCATGATTTTCAACCAGTATCACCTCCATACCATTATCAAGGTAAAAGACGAAGGCATTCTGTGTATCATGGAATAATGCGGAAACCCCTTCATTCATACCTTCGGTGTAACCGTTAATACTCCCCATTCCGTAAAACAGTGAGAGAACCGTAATGAGAGAAAGGGCAAATAGCCGTAGCTTTTTAATAAAAAAAACGCAATGCAGATAACGAAAAAATGTATTCCTGTAAACCATAGTATTCTCCTAACATGGACAAGCCAGAAATAAAAACAAGCATGAGATACGAAAGGCGGAACCACAGATTATACAGATTCCACAGATTAAAAAACTAAATATTCGTATTTCACCATTAAATATTTTTACAAAAAGCACGCACTGACGAATGGAAGTGTGCAAAGAAATAACTTTTAAGATATTATCTCACTGTAATCAATCAGCTTAGGTACTGTTTTACAAAAGGCACTTCAGTATCCCTGAAATTATGTAGCACTTTAGTTTTTTGAAAAATTTCAATAATAGCGATGTTTGCCGCATAGTGTAGGGGCGAAGCATTTGCTATAAGTTGTCATAAATACGTTCATACCCAAACGGGCAAATGCTTCGCCCCTGCTTTTTCAGAAAACTAAAATGTTACGAAATTATTGCCATTTTAAGAATTTATTAGAAAATGTATTTGTATTCGTGATATTATAAAAAAGCGATCAATTTCATTCCTGGGCGGGGGTGGATAAATGGTATTTTCGAGTGAAAATTCCTATGCCAATGAAACGATACAAAAAGAGGTTTAAATCCATGTTTCTTCAAACATATGCAAAACGCAAAATGTTCCTGTTTCTCCTCCTTATTTTGGCAATAAATAGTTGCGGGGTGCAAGACCCCGACAATTACAACCGTCAGGGCGTCCTTTTTGACAGCCAGGGAAAACTGGATGAAGCTATGCAGTATTATAAAAAAGCATTGAGTATAGACCCGTACAACAGAGACGCCCACTGCAACATAGCGACTGTTTATCATAAAAAAGGGCAGCTCAATAAAGCCCTCGAAGAGTATAAGATAGTATTGGAGTTATATCCCTACGACCCACAAATTCTTTACAATGTAGGGGCGATACAAGCAAGAAATAATAATCAGGATAATGCTATTGCTTTTTGGGAAAAGGCGGTTGAATTGAAACCGGATTTCACGGAGGCACAGTATGCGCTGGGGATTGCATATGCACAAAAAAACCGTTTTGACGACGCCATCAAATCATATAAGAAGGTGCTCGAAACACAACCAGACGATCCCGTTTTGTATAACAATTTAGGGGCGGCTTATACGGAAACAGGCAAACTGGATGAGGCTATTGCGGCATTAAAAAAATCCATTCAGCTCAATCCGAAAATCCCAATGTCTCACAAAAACCTCGAATTTGCTTACCGTAAGAAAGGGTTGATTGAAGACGCAGAAAAGGAATTAAAACTCTATGAGGTTTTAAGCAACAATACACCGCAAGAAAAATGAATATGGTCTCCATAAAAACAATTACCGCAAAATTATTTTACCGGATCATATCCTGAGCCGCCAAAGGGATTACAGCGCAATATCCTCCACATCCCCAAACAGACGCCACGCAACAACCCCTTCTTTTTTACGGCGTTAATCATGTACTGAGAACAGGTGGGTTCAAACCGGCAGGCATGATGGAAAAGAGGGGAAATGGCATATTGGTATAACTGAAGCAGTTTAATTATGATGAATTTCATTTGCAAAATTTTTGTTGATTTGATGGATTGCCTGTTGAAATCCGGCGCTAATATCAAACAATTTCAAAGAAGAGGTGAACGTGTTTCGTGGGATGATAACAATGTCTACCGGTACCGTTAACCTGTTTTTATTCAGCCGGAATACTTCCCGTAATAATCTTTTCACGCGATTCCGGCGTACGGCATTCCCGATTTTTTTACTCACGACCAGTCCCATGCGTGAACATTTCTGCACACCGGGCGCAACGTACAGAACTAGAAATTTGTTTTTAAATACCTTGCCTTCGTCAAATACTTTATCAAACTCCTTCTTTCGTAACAGACGTTCCGCTTTTGTGAAGGTATAACGGATTGTATCCATTTAGTTAGTTTCCCGAAATTGATAAAAAGTGAAGAGGCTGAAATCGTAATTACCGGTAAAAATGATATTCCAGGCAAAATTACCATTTTGGGGTGAAACAAGAAATCTCCTAGCCAAGGATAGTAATTAAATCATCTTGACATAGATAGCGCAATATAAATATATTTATGCCTGCACCTTACAATCGCAAAGGCCTGATTTAATATCACATAATAATTTAATCCTAACACACACATCTTTGAGGCATGATACATGAACGTTTTTATGCAGGGAATGCGACGCTCCGGGACGACCATTGCATTTGATATTCTATGGGAAGATGGGAACTTTGACTGTTTCTATGAACCTTTATCAACCGCAACTGACGATACCTTTGGGGGTGGCAGCGGAATGAGGTCTGTGGATTTTTATGAAAAGGTAAGGCAATGTCGTGCATCTTTTATGAAAAAATACCTTTATCTGGAAAAGATAAATATGAAAACCACCCTCCGCAAATCTCTTAAAAATATATTATCCGGCAAAATGCCCGCCATAGAAATGGAAAATATGCTAAATTACGGTGCTCCACGAAAACCGAAACTCGAATTTGAAACGGATATGCCTGATTACGCGAAAGAGTACATCAAATTCATGATTTCACAGGCAGAACACACGGTAATAAAGTTTACCAGGATGTTTTCTAAGGTTCTGACGCTATGGGAGATTGATCCTAAAGCAAAATTTATTCATATTGTGCGTGACCCCCGTTCGGTCACAGCATCTTTTTTTTTTGGGAAAAAGCAACATCAGCGTGATAAATTTCCTGACGAGAATGTTTTCTTCGGAAGCGGACCGGAAGCATTGATAGGCGCCAGCCGCACATTGTCAGATGTACTGCTAAACACGCCTGAATATGCGCATCTCAGAAAATGCGAGGCTTACATGCGGGTTATGCTCTTGTGGAAAATTATGTTTCGCAGAACCCACTATGATGGACAAGCACTGTTTGGGAATAACTATTTTCTATTTCGGCATGAAGACCTGCTCCTGGTGCCGGAACAGACCTTGAAAACATTATATGAATTTATGGAGAGGCCTTTGCCGGAGCATGTGCTTGAATGGGTGCAGAAAAATATTAATCGTACCCCCTCTTTTTTTGCGCCTGAAAACCCTCACTGGCGTGAAGCGGTAAAAACAATTAATATGGGAGAGGAACTTAAAACGGCAGGATATGAATATCTCTTTTAACCCTTTTAATGGTAAAAGAATTTCATCTGAACCCGTCAGCCAATAGATAAAAATAATAAGACTTTGAGAAATCCTGAAATTGAAAATACTCCCATTTTCAACGGTCATTTACAAACAATAGCATTCCTGTTCACACAACCCGGATTTACTGCAGAAAAGACAAATAAAGACAATTGAGAGTTTAATGGTGATTGCTTATGGTAAAAAATAGTTTATGGAAACGCATGGTTTTGGGTTATGTTGTTATTACGCTGCTTATGTTGTCGATGAGTTTTTATTTGATTTTTCGCTTAAAACACCTCAATCAGGCGTCAACCTCAATTTTGAGCAAAGACATTCCTTCTATAGAGAGTGAAGAGAAGTTGTTAAAAATCCTATTGGAACAAGTCAGTAGTGAAAAAAAGTATACAATCACAAAAGATCCGGCTTTTTTAGATATCTTTGCCGCAAAGAAAGACGAATTTGTCCATCGGCTTGATTTGGTAAATAAATTAATACAAATAAACAATGAAACAAATAACATTTTTAATAAGTTTAACACCTTGTATGTAAAATATTTAAGGGCTAACTGGTTCTACCCGCCCGGCGCCACAGAAGATGCGAGGAATAGTAAAGAATTAATAACAATTACCGCTCAAATTGAAACGCTTTATAATCTTTACCTGAGAATTACTGCAAAAGAATTTATACTTTTGAAATATAACACAAACGATTCTTCTTATTCTTTCATGGGTGAGGAAAAAGACAAAACTATTGACCAATTAAGGAATGCTATTAATAACCTCATTATTTTGCAGCAAGCAGGTTTATTTAAGAAAATGGGACTATTTCAAGAAACTGTTCAAAAATCTACCAAAATATCGCTGGCAATCATGTTATTTGCAATCACATTTGTAGCGGTTTTTTCATTCTTTTTCATTAGGAGTATATACAGGCCTATAAACGCACTTAAAGCAGCTACCGACCATATTGCCCAAGGTGATTTAGAGCATAGGATCAATATTACATCAAATGATGAAATTGGTTCTTTGGGAAGGTCATTTAATGAAATGAGTAAAAAACTTGAACAGCTTGATACCATGAAATCAGATTTTATTTCAAACATCTCACACAATTTGAAAACACCTTTGACGGCTATTAAAGAAGCAAATGAACTCATGCTGGACAAAATAGCGGGACAAATATCTTTTGAACAGATGAAATTGCTCAATATTATCAAGGGAAATACCCTTAGGCTTATACTGATGATTAATGATCTATTAGATATATCAAGGATAGAGGCAGGATTGATGAGATACAATTTTCAACCTGCACAGATTCGGGATGTTATTTCGGAAAGCATCGAGGATGTTCGTTTTTTGACGGAAAAGAAAGGTATTTTTATTCAATACGAAGACGATTCTCTCGTTCCCCATGTTTTATTAGATCGGGGAAAAATCGCACAGATAATGGATAATTTATTGAGTAATTCGATTAAATTTACACCCGCAGGTGGTGTTATTACTATAAAGGCATTTGTAGTTGATGCATCCATGCTTTCCCCTATTTTCGCGCAACAAGGCAAGCTGAACAATATACAATCATTTCTGCAAATAAGCATCTCAGACACAGGAATTGGAATACCCAAAGAATATCAGAATTCTATTTTTGACAAATTTCAACAGGTTGTTAATAAGAGGGAAAGTGGCATTAAAGGCACAGGATTAGGGCTTTTTATAGCAAAACATATTGTTGAAGACCATGGAGGAAATATATGGCTAGAGAGTAATTGTGGCAGCGGAAGTACGTTCCACTTTACACTGCCATTGCGTGTTGATTTTGTTCTTAACGCTTGAAAAGAGTAAAACAAAAAGATAAATGTCCATTATAAATAGGAGTTGACAATGAAGTTCATTAATAAGAAGAGAGTCTGTTTTTTATCATTACTTTTAGCCCCGGCGTTTTTACTGAGTATTGGTTGCGCAAACACTGCTTATAAAAAAGAATTAACCAAAAAAACCGAAGAAATTACCATCATGAAGGTTGACGTTCAACATAAGGCAAAAGCAATAAATGATCTTTTAGACCGCCTTTCATGGAAAGATCAGGAAATTGGAAGGCTTACGGATGAAATCCGCACTGCTTCAGCAACAATAGAATCACTCAAAAAAGAAATTGAAAAACTTAAGGCAAGTGATCTGTTAGACCGCATTTCTCAAAAAGATCAGGTAATCGGAAAGATTTCTGATGAACTCCGTACCACCAAAGAGGTGGTTGAAACACTAAAGAACAATATCGAAAAACTCCAAAAATCTGAACTTCTTGACCGTCTTGCCACTAAAGACCAGGCAATAGGAAAACTTTCTACCGATCTTCACAGCGCCGCCACTGAGATTAAAACACTTAAAAAAGATATTGGGAAGCTCAGTGAAATCGATTTACAAATAGAAGAAAAAAAGAAGGAAGCTGACGGTCGTAGTATTACCGTAAATCCATTAGATTTACTTCCCAAGGCTACGATAAGCGATACCTCTATAAGAAAACCGGAATAATTCATATGTAATAATTTGTTATTATGTCAAAAGAAAAAATACTTATTATAGATGATGATGCGAGCATTTTAGAAGTCCTGCAGATGCGTTTAAAAGCATTAGGCTATTCTGTATCAATAGCAAAGGACGGAGATGAAGCGAAAACGGTATTATTTCAGAACAAGATTAACCTTGTTCTTGTTGACCTCCGGTTGTCTGAAGAAAATGGTATAGAATTAATGAGAGATATAATAAAGAATTATCCCAAGCTCCCCATTATTATAATAACGGCGCATGGAAGTATAGAAAGCGCCGTAGAAGCCATGAGAAGGGGCGCCTATAGTTATATCGCCAAACCCTTCAGGAATGATGATTTGGCAATGCAGATCAAAAATGCCCTTGAGAAACAAAGGCTTACACAAGAAATAGAATACCTAAGGAATCAGCTTGATGAACGGAACAATTTTAATCCGATTATCGGGAAAAATAAACAGATGCTGGAAATCCTTGAACTGGTGTCAAGGGTGTCAAAAACTGATTGCAATGTTATCATTTATGGAGAAAGCGGTACCGGAAAGGAATTGATAGCCAGGGCAATTCACCAAAATAGTAACCGTGCCAATGGGCCGTTTATTGCCACAAACTGCGGTGCTATCCCGGAGGGATTATTGGAAAATGAACTGTTCGGACATATACGAGGGGCTTATACGGACGCACATGAATCAAAAGAGGGACTTTTTGCGCAAGCCGATAAAGGGTCAATCTTTCTTGACGAAATCAGCAATACTTCAATGATATTCCAAATAAAACTTTTGAGAGTTTTGCAAGAAAGGGAAATTAAACCAGTCGGAAGTACAAAGAACAGAAAGATCAACGTCAGGATTATTGCCGCCTCGAACACCGATTTGCAAAAGGCAGTGAGCGAAGGGACTTTTCGTGATGATTTGTTTTACAGAATACATGTTATGCCTGTCTATCTTCCTCCCTTAAGGCAAAGAAAAGATGATATCCCGCTATTGGCAACGTATTTTATAACGGAATTTTGCAAGGCTTTAAAGAAAGACCCGCTTGGATTTTCTCCCGCGGCCTTACAAAGGATGCTTTTGTATGACTGGCCGGGAAATATTCGTGAATTAAGAAACAAAATAGAGCATGCGGCCATCGTGGCAAATAAAAATAATATTGAACCGGAAGATATTTTTCCGGAAAGAAATACCACCACAAATGTTTTTCATTCTTACAAGGACGCGAAAGAAAGATTCGAAAGGGAATACATCGAAAATCTACTGAAGGCAAACAATGGCAACATTACAAATGCATCAAAAATGGCAAGCCGTTACAGGGCTGATATCTATAAGCTGATAAAAAAATACAATATTAATCCTGAAGATTATAAAGCACATGTTAGTAAATTGTAAAAGTAACATGTTATTACGTAATAATCCCCGGCGTGTTCAGTAGAAACCGGCTTTTTAAAATCTCAAAAATACCGATTTATTCTTTTGTACGTAGACGGCGCACAAGAAGTTTTATCACAACAAAACCACGGACCCTGACCCTTAAATTACAGGAAGGAAGCTGTGAAAGACGCTAACGCTCAATCCCCTGTCAAGCTAATAGATATAGATGCCTATACGCCATATAAAATCGCAACAACAATTTATGATGTAACGATACATAAGGCAGCGCTAAACCGTTCCAAATCCTTTTCTCTTGGCGTTTTGGCCGGGATTTATCTTGGTTTTGGCGCACAGTTTTCTACATTGGTAACAAGTGATTCAACCTTGCACTACGGAATTACCTCACTTATCGAAGGGATTGTATATTCTCTTGGATTTATACTGGCAGTTATTGGAGGCGCAGAAGTTTTTACCGGCAACTGTCTCGGTATTATTGGATTTGCAGGCAAAAAGATTACTTTATATGAACTGCTCACAAATTGGGGCGTCATATACATTGGTAATTTAGTGGGCAGTCTCACAATGGTGTGGTGGATGTATGAAACACATCAATGGGAATTTTTTAACCATATGGTTGGTGCGAAAGCCCTGCTTATAGCACATAATAAGGTTAATCTTTCTTTTAACGCAGCTTTTACCCGTGGAGTCCTTTGCAATGCGTTGATATGTCTTGCCATTTGGATATGCTTTAGTGGAAAGAGTACAGCGGACAAGATTTTTTCAATTATATTCCCTATCGGGGGTTTCGTTGCCAGTGGATTTGAACAGTGTGTATCAAACATGTATTTTATCCCGATGGGTATAATGTTGCGGAAAAATCACTTTGTTGTTGACGCTGCTGAAAAAATGGCAGGAAGGACGCTGAACCTGTCCCAGCTTACGTGGAAAGGTTTTTTTATCAATAATCTTTTGCCGGTTACTTTTGGGAATATCGTAGGAGGGGTTATGTTAATCGGTATCATGTTCTGGTTTATTTATCTTCGGCCGCGTACGAAAAAAACACACATGGGCTGTCCCGTTGATTACAATAAATGAACATACACGACCTAACGTGGACAAGCCGGAACCAAATGAGCACGAAATACTAAAGATGCGCTCATTTAGAAATTCGAATCCGTGTTTATCCGGCTGCATCTGTGGTTAATTTTTTGATTATGGAGGTTTGTGATTATGAATACAGCATTATCAATTCATCGTTTTAACGTTAAAGAATATCATCGGTTGATAGAAAGTAACATACTGCATGAAGATGACAGAGTGGAACTTGTTGAGGGGAGGATCATTGATATGACGCCCATTGGGAGTCGGCATGCTGCATGTGTTAGCCGGTTAAATGAACTCTTTAGCGAAAAATTACAGAAAAGGGCAATTGTTAATATTCAAAATCCTTTAAGCCTGACTGAATACTCTGAACCGGAACCAGATATAACAATAATAAAAAGACGTCCCGATTTTTATGCTGAACAACTCCCCCAACCGGAAGATGTTCTCTTAATTATAGAAGTTGCAGACAGCTCTTTAGCGTATGACTGTGAAACTAAAATCCCGTTGTATGCAAAGGCAAATATTAAAGAGGTATGGCTGGTGAATTTAATAGAAAATATTGTGCAGATATATAATGAACCAACCCCTGAAGGTTATAATATAATGATGAAACGGCGTTATAATCAAAAGATATCACCAGAAAATTTTCCTGATATTACCTTAACAGTATCCGGGATATTAGGATTATCTATTTAAAAAAATGAAAAGGTAACACATTCGATTTCACGTCTTTAACATTCAATCTCCGCGAAGATAATATTTTGAGGTCGGTTTTAACCCTTCGTCAAGTTCGTATACAAGGGGTATGCCTGTCGGGATGCTTAACTCAGCGATTTTATCGTCTGGTATATCATCAAGATACTTGACCAAAGCCCTCAAACTATTTCCGTGAGCTACAACGATAACCCTTTTTTTCTCACGTATTGCAGGCGCTATGGCATCATCCCAGTACGGCAAAAATCGAAAAATGGTATCTCTCAGGCTCTCGGTGAAAGGAATTTCTTCTTTACTAAGACTCCGGTATCTGACGTCGTTGCCGGGATAGCGGTTGTCTGTTAACGTAAGAGGGGGCGGAGGCGTATCATAACTTCTTCTCCAGAGAAAGACCTGTTCTTCCCCGTATTTTTTAGCCACCTCTGCTTTGTTTAAACCTTGCAATGCACCATAGTGCCTTTCATTCAATCTCCATGTTTTTTGTACGGGTATCCACGTTAAATCCATTTCATCTAAAATATACCACAAGGTTTTAATTGCTCTTTTAAGGACAGAAGTGAAGGCAATATCAAAAACATATCCCTCTTTTTTTAAAATGCTCCCTGCCTGTTTTGCCTCTGTAATTCCATGAGCCGATAAATCAACGTCCGTCCACCCGGTGAATATATTTTCGTAATTCCATATACTCTCGCCATGTCTTATCAGTACCAGCTTTATCATTGGTCAAAAAATCTTTCCCGTTTTGCAACAGTTTAGGTTGTTGAAATTTCTCAATAAATTCATGGACAAACATATAATTTCGTATCAGAAAGAACCTGAAATGAGGCGTTCGATTAACTCGTGGCCCTTGCTGATATGTAGTTTTGACGCCGCAGCATTTGCTTCCGTAAGCGGCTTCCCATCATCTTTTTGAATGCCGGAGCCGCATACTACAAAGGGCACGGGCTCCGCGGTGTGAGTTCTTTTTTCAATTGGTGTGTAATGATCCGGCAGCACCAGAATACGAAGTTCCTGAAATGAGTTCCCGGCATCTGTAATTGGCCCTATAATCTTACTGTCAATTTGCTCAATAGCAGTTACCTTTTCTTTTATATTGCCTTCGTGTCCTGCTTCATCGGGCGATTCAATGTGCACCAGTACCATATCATGGTTTTCCAGTGCTTCGATGGCATATTTCCCCTTGTTGCTGTAATCAGTGTCGTAGTATCCTGTAGCGCCGGGAACGTTTATAATGTCCCATCCCAGATAGAGAGAAATACCCTTGATCAGGTCCACTGCCGTAATCACAGCGCCTTTTAAGTTGAATCGTTCCTGGAACGAAGGCATTTTGGGGCGATATCCGTGACCCCATAGCCAGATCATATTGGCAGGGTTTTCCTGAAGGTCAATACGCACCTTGTTTATGTCATGATTGTATAGTAGTCCCCGCGAGCGTTCCATGATATCAATGAGGATTTCACTTCCTTTCCCCTTTGGAAGATGTTCTTTAATCGATTTTCCCATAATGTCATGAGGGGGAAAACATGTGGTGTTTATCTTCTGCGTACCTTTATATACCATAATGTGGCGGTAGCTTTTCCCTGTATAAAATTGGATAGCATCATTCCCGAATCGTTCATTGAGCAGTTTTATAAGGATATCCGCCTCTTCCGTTTTAATGTGTCCTGCACAAAAATCTACCAGGGTGTCTTCGTTGGCAGTAATGAAATTGCACCGGAATGCGCAGTCTTCTTCTTCCAGTTGAATGCCAATACTTACCGCTTCCAGAGGGGCCCTGCCTGTGTAATAATCACTTGGGTTGTATCCCACTATCGTAAGATTGGCAACGTCGCTTCCCGGTGGGAATCCTCGCGGAATCGTCTGAACGGTGCCTATCCGGCCGTTTTCAGATAAGAGGTCAAGATATGGCGTACGGGCGGTCTCAAGGGGCGTCCTTCCACCCAGTTTTTCTATTGGATAATCTGCCATGCCGTCAGGAATGATAATGCAGTATTTCAAGAATATCTCCTATTCTTCAACACGCAGGAATCGTGTTTGGTCTTTTACGACGTCTAATTGTTTGATTTCAGAAAGCGCATTCAGCAAATTGCCTTCTTCCGCAATATGGGTCATCAGGATGAGGGGGACATGTCCCTTTTCTTTTGCCTGCCGTTGAATTACCGAGGCAATGCTTATTTCATGATTTCCCAGTATCCCGGAAATTTTTGCCAGTACACCGGGTCTGTCTATTACGGAGAACCGTAAGTAATATCGTGTTTTTATCTCTTTCATATCGGCGATGGAAACACGTTCGCATTGCCCGGAAAAGATTTTCATTGTATTGAAGGTAATATTTGCCCTACCGAGCGCCACGTCAACAATATCAGCGACTACTGCGCTTGCCGTGGGCATTTCTCCGGCGCCTCTTCCGTATATCATTGAATCTCCGACAGCGCTTCCTTTGATACAGATGGCGTTAAATACCCCGTTTACCGAAGAAAGAGGGTGTTCGTGTGGCAGGAGTGTAGGATGTACCCGCAATTCAAGACCGCTCTCTCTTTTTTTTGCTATTGCAAGAAGTTTTAAGGTATATCCCAATTCATGGGCGTACCATATATCAGAGAGTTCGACTTTACTGATACCCTCACAATAAATATTTTCGCAATTAACATCCACTCCAAAGCCAATCCTGGCAAGGATTGCAAGCTTGTGCGCCGAATCAATGCCTTCAACGTCCATCGTTGGGTCTTTTTCAGCATAACCAAGTGTTTGTGCTTCCTTAAGGGTTGCGCCGTATTCGACGTTTTCTTTGGTCATCCGGGTTAATATATAGTTAGTTGTGCCGTTAACTATTCCCAAAATACATTCAATCTTGTTTGCGATAAGGCCGTCTCTAAGTTCTGCGATGATCGGAATGCCCCCTCCAACGCTTGCTTCGAAAGAGATGCTTTTCCCGTGCTGGCGGGCTTTCCTGAATAATTCAGAGCCATGGAGGGCAAGGAGCATCTTGTTCGCAGTAACGACATCCTTTCCGTTTTCAAGCGCCTTGATGACAATTTCCTTTGCAATGGTCGCCCCGCCTACAAGTTCGACGATGATGTGGATATTTGGGTCATGTAATAAGGTATTTGCGTCAGTGGTAAATGTCACAGCAGGAGGCAAAGCTATTTTATTCTTAGCATCAGGATTACAATCGGCTATACCCATTAATACAGGGACAGTGTCTAGCTTTTCCCTGAGGGGAGAATTGGCTTCCAGAAGAATTTTTGCGACTCCCGTCCCAATAGTGCCCATACCGATAATACCTACGTGTATTCTTTTCATAGTTAATCCCGAGAGTTTTTCAAAATGTACGATAGAACGTAAAAAATAAGGACAATTCTTTTGCCGGAAAGAATTAAAAATGCACTATACCGAAACAATTTATTTATTGTCAATGAAATTTGCTTTCTGAAAAATGGTTTTATATTCTGTGGCAATTAATACTTGTAATGTTAGTTCCTACCTGAAAGCTACCCTGAAAACCTTATCGCTGTAGCCTTACAAGGCAATTCGTTACTGGTGTTATTAAAGCAAAGTCGTACCTCAGTCGTACCTTATTTATTGTGCTATAGCAAATACGGTCTTTGGTGTTGTATTTAACACATGCTCGGTCAAGGCGTTGATAGCTACCTTCTTTGAGTCCATGCCGGCATGAGAGTATTTCTGCAGCATTCCTAAGCTTGAATGTCCGGTCATGCCTTGCACTACTATTGCGCCAATGCCTAATTGACCTTGCAGGAGACTGGCAAAGGTATGTCGCAAATTGTGAAATGTGAAGTTTTGAATGCCTAAGCCTTTGAATAAACTGCTAAAGTGACAGCTATGATTAATTCTCGCCCGGTTTGTTACCTTGTCCTTTACGAATAGCCTGTCGCCTGGATTATCTTCCCTGTACCTTAGCAACTCCCCGGCAAGGTAATCGGATATAGGGATTGATACCATCTTGCCGGTCTTGTGGTTAGAAGTGATTAAACCATTTTCAAAGTCTATATCAGCCCATGAAAGCCCTAAAACACCGCCTAAACGTAACCCGGTAAAGAGTCCTACCAATACCATCAGCCGGTCTTTCCCTTGCAGTTTATCAAGTAATAAAGCTATTTCCGCTCCTGATAATATCCGGTCTTTCGTTTGTGCTGTTTTGAGTCTCTTTACGTTCTGGCATGGAGTTTTATCAATTACCCCTTCTTTTATTGCCGTATTGTATAAATGGGTTAATATTGCAATATCCTGATTTATAACCGAAGCTTTCACCTTGTCCTTTTCCATGCGTTCAATTCTGAATTTCTCAATGATAAACGTAGTTATCTTATCCAGCCGGCAATCCCCAAGATACTGCACCAATACATTAATAGCCCTTTTCTTTGATAGTAAGGTATTCTCCTTGTCGCCTTTAGAAAACTCTAAATACTTTTTGGTGTATTCTTTCAGTGAAGGTGTCTTTCGTGTTTGCGGCAACCCTATCATACCCCTTCTGATATTGCTCCGGATATCCTCTAAACGCTCTCTGGCTTCCGTCCGTGATATGCCGGGAAAGACCTTTGACACCCATCTGCCGTCCGTTTCCCTGTAATCAATCGCCCATGTCCCACAAGGCAAAGATACCCCTGGAGGACAATGCTGGCCACGCTTCCCTTTGCAGTCGATCCCCTTTGTAATAACCTTGCCGCACCTGTCGCCCTCAGCCCGCTTGCCCTTGCATTCTTTGTGGTATTTTCTAAACCTAACTCCCATAATCACCCCCTTTATATTAAGCCTCTTCGATTTTATCACTAAAGTATTTCTCTAGCGCTTCCGTTCCGTCATGTTCTTCCAGCCATTGCATTGCTTGATTCTCTGAAACTACTTCAATTCCTATCCCGCCGCATGTGCTATTACTCCCGCATGATCTGGCGTATTTAGACAGAGCGCCGCCTTCCCCGGCTATGAAATAAGCTCCTTTTTTTGTCCGGTACAATGATTCCTCTAAATATCCAAAATCCGATGTATACTTGCCATTGCTCCATGCGTGTAATAACTCATTTCTCGTTGTGTATGTCGGGGAGGCCAAGCGCTTCCAATACGGACTGCCCTGGACTGATAGGGATTGATAAGGGCTCTTCCAATCTCGAAATTTTTCGGCTTGGAGTTGAAAAAATCGTAAAGCCGATACTCCCTAATATGAATGTTATCGCCAATACCACAACGCTAATGGCAATCAGTGCTGGGATTGCGGCGATGGCGACTTGTATCATAAATCGTACCATCGACCAAAATGGCATATCTATATTTGTAATGGTTACGTCCAGGGGACGGCCAGTCTCCCCTTTTCCAAAATAAATTTCATTTTCCGCTGTCTCTGTGTTGTAAATCTTCCCTTCAAGTACTTTTTTCATCCTTCACCCTCCTGTAATAAAAAAGGCAACAAACACCCTTGAATGACGGTTCAAGAATGCCGTTGCCCCTGATTGCCTGTTTTATCAGGCATATTCTCTATGGCGTCCGTCAACACCAGTAAAACCATACGTACTTACCGTACTTTCAAATTATTGTCAATGTTATTTTTTGTGTGTTCTTATCTGCTTTATTTTACATTGACGTAATTTGTTCTAATTGTTAGTATAAACCCATGAATGATAAGCAAAGGGAAGATGTTATTAAGTTTTTGTATGACATAGCAAAGCTAACCTATACGGGACTTATAATCGGTGGAATAATTTCACCCAAAGGTCTTTTGTGGATTCATATAGTATTTGGTGTATGTATATCACTGGTTCTTTTTGCTATCGCCTATTTACTCAGAAAGGAATAAAATGGACTCGTTAACATTACTATTTCTGGTTGTGCTTACCCTCGCCATTGTAGGCTTTGGAATTGTTTATTTTCAGGAACGTAAAAAGAAACACAGCCACTAAAAACAACCGCCATTAGCTTCATACCGTTCAGGGTGTGTTATGCCCGCTTCTTTCAGAAAGAATTCTCTGCAGCGAATGGATGTTCTGCATAGTGACAGCATCCATCGCAATGGTTTTTATTCTCTGTGGACGGAAAGCCCGGTATGTCGTCTAATTCAGCCGCATCCTTTTGTTCTGTGTCCAGGCTTTCAGCTTGCCCTTTGTGTGTTTCCCGTAGCCACTGCAAATCCTTCCTCGCCCAAGTTTCTTTGTAACTTTCAGGCGCATTCATTCCCCTAAAGTAATCCAGGGTATCGTTGGAAGTATACCCGTCGTCTATGTCGGAGATAAACCCACGGCTTGCGCTTTTACGCATTTCCCGTATTAAGTCGCCCTGCATGTCGGATAGTTTTTGCAGCCATGGAACTACTTCCGGTGAACCTAAGCCATTACATACGTCCCGGAGTCCACGGATAGCCTCCCGTATAATTATAGCCTTGGCACACATCCAGTCCATATTGTTTTCGTTCTGCTGAATCTTTACACGATCAGCCGTGGGTTCCCCTTTAATTCTATCGGCTGCGTCAGCTTTTTTAACCCACCCCTGCAAAGTATAAATCTTTGCTGTTTCATACGGTAAATCAATTACGTTACCCACCGCATGTTCAATAATCACGCCATTTTCTTCATGCCTAAATTGTTGCAAAACTTTGTACATTTTTCATACTCCTATTAAAAAGGTTAATTGTTTTTTTGCTAGTACCACCAGTGGTACTAGCACTTTCATGTTGATTTTTAGCTTTCGGCATTGCCTTGAACAACTGACCTATTCGTACCTCCGCATCAAGCAACGCTCCGGCTATTTTAGCAAGTTCCTGCCTTGTATCGACCGCCTTTGCAGAAATCTGCAAAGGCCGCGGCTTAACACCTCCCGTAGAGGTTTTCAAATTTCCCTTAGCCTTTTCCCGAAACAATCCCTCAAGCATCAACCGCCCAACGCCCAACACGTAGCCCGCACAGCAAAAAAGGTAATACACCACAACACAAAATCATGTAAGTATCTGCCGTTAGCCAGGCGTTAGATTGCGCCTGGCTAACTGATTGCTATCCATCCAATCTTTAGCGGCCTCAATATCAATAAACTCTTTTTCTACTATGGCAAAGTTAATCCCGTGTTTTTTGCATATTTCATAACGATTATGGCCGTCTATTATAATATTATTCCAAATAATAATAGCGTCCCGGCAACCCTCCGTTAATATACTTTTCTCAAGGCGGGTGACACCTTGTACTCACCAGCAAGCTTTTCGGCTGTCGGTTTCAAAGTGCAAATATTGCCCTTTGATTTTCTATCCCCGCCATGTAACAATTTTTCCCTAAGATACCGTCTCCCAACCAGTAATGCCGCATCAAACAAGCTCCTTGTCTGTAAAGGTTTAAAATTCGTGTAAAGAATTTCTGTCGTAACAGGCTTTGATTCCCCGGCTGACTTGTAACTACCCTTGAAAGACTGGTATTCGTACCGCCCCCAGCCTTTGTATAAATCATCATACAGGCTGTTCTGATAATGCGACAACATAACCTTACCTTTGACACCGTGAAGTAATTCTGCCAGCTTTAAATGGCTGTCTTGTGCGAAATTGTCGCCGTAATAACCTTCTGCATTCACATAAGGCGGATCAACGTAAAAGAAACTATCCGGTGAATCATAACGCCTTACACAATCGGTATATTCTAAACATTCAACCGTAACACCCTTTAATCTGCTGGCAACATGTTCAAGTCCACCTATTGCGCTTTGATAGCTTGCCGCCGGATTACGACCTGTTATTGAAGGCATTGCAAAGCCACCTGTCGCCATGTCACCGCCATAGGTAGAACGGTTCAGGTAAAACCACCATGCCGCCTTTTCAACCTCATCCTGTGGTAAATCGCCAGCTTTCCATCTGCACCGTATATCCTGCCATAACGTTCTTGCATACGGCATATATTCAAGTGTTTCTATAAGCCTTTGTCTCTTTTCAGCATCTTTTACCACACGAAAGAATGCAATTAAATTGCAGTCAATGTCGTTGATAACCTCAACCGGTGAAGGCTGCTTGCTGAAAAGCAAATGACCGGCTCCGGAAAAGGGTTCAACGTATGTTACGTGCTGTGGCATATACTGTGACAGCCAGCCGGTTAACATTGCCTTGCCGCCGATCCTACAAACAGGCGATTTCAGAGCGTTACTCATTGCATATTTTGCGTAATGAAATTAATCAAATCAGCTTTACGGTAACGGTTAAGCTTGCCCATTTTACAAACAGGCAACGTTTTCCTCATTGTCCACTGATAAACTGTCGAAATAGGTATTTTGAGAAAATCCGCTGTTTCTTTTACTGTTAAAATTTCACAATTATTCATTACTTTCATTCTGTTTTTATCCTCTAAACTGTTATTCATTTTATTTTTATCCCCTTTCGTTATTATTACTATTTCACCTAAATTTTCTAAAAGCTTGTCAGAATTTTCCAGGTCTTCGTCTGTTAATTGCATAGCTTTCAATAAATCCATTTCCGTCCCAAAATCGGCCTCGGTTAGTTCCTCAAAATCGGCCTCGGTTAGTTCCCCAAAATCACACCAGCATTTCTTTTTTGCCATATATCGCCCTTTATAAACTGTAATGATTATTAATTAGAAATGACTACACCCCATTCTCTTAATTTTGCGGCTGTATACACAGAGCTTAGCTACGCTGAACGGCCTTAAAGCCCCAGAGATTTACCCCCCCTTATGCCTTAACCTTCTGCAGCATCAAGACCAAGTCCTTGACCTTTGCAGGATTCAACGTTATGCCCTTTTTTGTAAATTGCCACATCCCGGTATCTGTTTTGAAGTGAATCCGCACATCTACATACTTATGTCCCTGATATTCTTTCAGCGACACCACAACCTTTTCCTTATCGCCTTTCGATATTTCCCCCAGTGTTATGTCTTTTACTTCTGCTGTTGTCATTTCTTTTGCCTCTTTCTGTTGTTTTATAATGCTATCAAATGCTTGTGCCTGTTCTTTTTCAAATTCAATCCATTCTGCTTCGGTCGTGCTGTGGTGAGTAAACAATGAGTAGTCTATATGTTGAGTTATCAATTCCTTACTCTATCCATTCCCCCCAACCCCGGGTGTCTGTATTTATCTAAAAGGTCGCACCTGCCTAATTCTTTTAAGGTATCACATGGAGACTGGCCGCCCTTCTTCCAATATTGATACCTTAAGGGTGAATTAAACGGGATAACCAGAGAATCAAAACTTGTGACATACGGTAACACCTCATCCGGACTGGTATTTTCTCCTTGAATTGCCATCCTCTCGCTAACATCATCCACCGGCTCAAATACCTTTTCAATTTTGCCCTGTTCGATAAACATCGTTGCTGCCGCTTCCGGTAAATCAATCACGTTGCCAACTACCATTGACACAACCACGCCTTTAACTTTGACCTTAAATTCACATTTCACTTTGTACATTATTTCACCTCCAAAAATTCAATTTCAGGGATTTCTTCCGCATCACCGCCGGATGGATTTATGGGTTTTGGGACGCTTGGGACGCTTGTTTCTGACTCCTTAGTACTTATATATTTTTCTATATTTTTTTCTATATTTTCTGTTTCTTTTTTCCCGTAGCGCGAGGTATAGAAATTAGGCGTCCCAAGCGTCCCAAACTGTAATGATTTCAAATTAACACCCCGAAAACCTTTGGCGCTTTTGCCGTTTCTTATAATACTGTGAGACTTTGACACCCCGAAAAGTTCCAGCATTAAACTTTCAACCTCACGGTGAATTATTGTAATAGGTTTTGGATTCCAGCCATGCGAAGCGCAATATTCTGCATAATTTTCGACAACCTCATTGTTAGACAAGTCTAATTCGGCATCTAACATTACACAGTCTTTCAAAAAATGTTTTAGGCTGTCAGATTCAGCCATGAGAGTATCAATAATTTGATTTTGACTGTCGCCTAAGTATATATCGCCATATTGCCGAATATCATCGAACAACATTCTAAGCCCTTCCAACGCCCAATTTAGTATCCCGCTTCCTTCTTCCCGAATGAGGATATTTGCAAAATCTGGAATCTTTATTTTTGGCGGTGGTAATTCATATCTCACTATTAAAAGCCTGCGTTTCCACGCTGCAAGGTCTCCATCGAATCTAACCTGTAAACGAGAGTTTGAAGTTATAATTATGTTAAAATTGCCATGTAGCAAAAAACCGTCATTGCCGCCCTTTTTCTCCGTTGTTAATAAATCGCCGCCGACAAGTCCTTTTAGGACATACGCCCCTCTTTCAGAAAGAAAATTTCCCGGCACATCCACGCCCACCAATAAAGTTTTGCCTAAAAAACGATATAGTTCGAATCTTTCATCCAGGTGTTTTGTCCTTAATTGTGTAAAATTTTCCAGCCCAACAATTTTTTGCGTTATAGCGCTACTTGTTGTTTTGCCACCGCCAGCCGTCCCATCTTGGATAAGGATTCTTTGCGTTATATTATGCCCAAGCAGGCACTGCCCGTAATATTTTTGCATGAGTGATATATCACCCTCTTTCAAGGCAGGTTTTATTAATTCGTTAAGAAATCTCGGACACTTTGCGTTTTCATCGAAAGGAATTGGACTTTGGTTTCTGGAATAAAAGTTTGGTGAGAACGGCTCCCGTTTCATATTGCCGCTGCCGTCAAATACTAAGACTGTGTTTTTAAGGTGAACATAACGCCTGTTTGTTTTGTCGAAAGGATTTGTTTTTTCTACAATGCCACGTAATTGATTAACAACCGCATTAAGGTTTTTGTCCGACCTGCATTTCTCTAGTCCCGGCACATCTTTTGACTGCTCCAATATATATTCGCTGATTTCCTGTTTTATACGGTCTGGCGTGACAGGACTGTATAACCCCGCTGTAGGGTCGTAATGAAAAAATTTCTTTTCATAAGGCTCGTAAAATTCCTCATGCCTGGAACAATGATAACCTGCCCAATAACCCTCATTAATGCTTTCCGCCTTGCCATGTTTGTTGTAATAATAAGGATTTCCATATTTTTTTATGAGTTCGCTATCTTTATTGCCTAAGTCCGTATTTGCGTATTTTTGTTTTTTGTCATCTTGTTTGTCTTGTTTAACCGTGTTAACATCATCCGCCGTAATTTCTTTAAACACGCTTTTAGCAATATTCATTTTCCCTTTTCTCGTTGGTGTATAACCGGCCTGTTTTGCTAAAAAAACTATCGATGCAAAGTTCACCGTGCCTTTGTTGTTCCTGTGAATGCCAGTGAAATACTTGTCTGTCGTTTCTCTGTCATAGTCAGCACATTTAGATAAAATAGAGTGTGTGTACATTCGTCCAAGAGACTCGCCGAAAGCGGTTGACAGACCGTGCGCTATCTTCACCCTAGCTCCGTGCTGGTGGTCGTCTACAAGGGTAACCCCGCTGGCGATGATATCATCCATTCTCTCTCTATCTGACATATTGCCATTGCTGGCCTGGTCGGGTCTTGCTGTAGGCGCCGTATCCTTTACAGCCTGAACATCCGGAATAACTATTTCAGCTTTTTCATTGATAAACAACTCAGGGTCATAAGAAACAAAACGCAAACGGCAAACGTCTTTACACCCTTTGTCAACCACCAGTCCGAAATTCTCCCGGTAGTAACGCTCAAGAAAAAGAAAGTTTTCCAAATGCTTCACCCCGTCAATCCGCACCCCCAATGCAATGCCATTACCCCGGCATGATGTGAATAGAAAATAGGTGTATCGATCTGTAAATAGGTTGTTTCGTATTTCGTTGAATTTTTCCCCCAGGCTTGGGTTATCCTTTTTGTCAAAGTCTAAAACCAAAACGCTGCTGTGTGATTTCAGGCTTTCGGCATTTCGCTCGCTGAAAAGCCCTGATGGTGTGTAGCATGGCAAAGTGTTTTTGAATGTCTTTTGCGCTTTTTCGTCCTGTATTGCTCTAAGCTTTTCAATTTGTGGTTTCCATTTCCCGGATTGTATCGCATTCAGGATTTTCTGCATTTCGCAAGGTATACCGATTTTGTCAAATACATTTCCGTAAAAACTTACCGTTGATTTATCATTCATTTTTTGTTATATTACCTCCATCTGTTGTTAATTCTGAAAAGCCTGCGTTCTCCCCGGTTCGCAGGCTTTTTGCCATTTCTAAGCGCCTGCATTGTTTTTGACTTTCTCATTACTCTCTTTCAACATTAGCTCTGCTCCATCCCGAATCAACCGCCCAACGGAAACTTCCTGATCCCTTGCCATTGTTTTTAATTGTTCATAAACCGCAAATGGCAAAATTACGCTAAACATTTTAATTGCTTCACCCACTGCCGTATCCTCCAAAAAAAACCCATAAAAAAACCCTCAAAAACCAGCTTTTTACTGATTCAGCTTTTTGCTGAACACAGCTCTTTGCTAATTATGAGGGTTATTATATAGCTAAAATTTAGTTTAAGAATCCCGATGACGGCTTTTCTTTATTCTTGAATTTAGATAAGCCGTAATTGGTATCCGCAAAGCCTTGTATTTACTGGTTTTTTATCCCATGTTTTTCCCCGTATGTTCGTTTAAATTCTTTCAAACTTGCTACTGTTTTTGGTGAAGTTCTCTCTCTGTCATTATAAATTTCTTCTGCTTTATGTTTGCTAAGTCCCGCATCACGTAGCCATTTTATAATACCCACTGCTGCTGTTTTTCTTTTTTGCTCTCTATTGTTTTTCTTTGTTGTGCTGTCCTTCTCGCATGAAACAAGGTTAAAGGCTGCCTTGCATTCCCTGCCACAATAAACCGGCCGCCGACCTTTTTGCATTTCTCTGAGCAAAAAGAACGCTCCACAGCATAAACATTGCCTTAACCGTGAATGTAAAGACCTATGGTTATTCCAAAAATCCCATACACTATCATTAACCCGTTTTAACAGTTCATGGCCTGGCTTGTTTTTCTTTGCATAATCAAAAGCCTTTTCGCAAAAAGGGTGAACGTCTTCCCTGTTATTTTCCTGTATTACACGATTGAAAAACGATTGTGCTATATGCCAGTAAGTCATGGCCATACTGTAATTACATTTTTTATGCAATGAAACATGATTGCAGTTTTTTTCAAGCAATATTCCTCTTTTAGAACAGAAATCCACAATTAGCGGAAACAACTCAATGTTTTTGCCGTGAGGAACAGGCTCGCCGGTTTTTGATATTGATATTTCGTACCCATCATCAAGCCTTATATTATTTGTGAATCCCCTTTCCTTCCATATCCTTATTAGTGCGTGCAAAGGCATTGAATGAGAAATTGTTTCCCCCGGCTTCATGTTTTCAATTTCTTCTTTAAACCGTTTCTTTTGTTCATCAGCAGGCAGTTTATAAAAAGTATCCTTTTCTTTCGCTGGTGGTAATAGCTCAATAGGTGGACGTTTTAATTTTGGAATGTGTTCGTTGGTGGTATATTCCCGGAAAGTATAAGTATAGTAACTTTTAAACCTTTGAGGGTTTGGTTCTCCCGAAATACAACCTATATTTGCAAAGTCTAAAAGCCACTGTACAGGCTCCGGCAGGTTTTTCGCTGGTGTCATGTGTGTCATCTCCTGAAATGACTCCTGAAAAGTAGAATTAAGGGAAAGATACTCAGGACGGTATCCTTGTCGGCTGGCCTGCCTATCCCTTAATCATTATCACTACTTGCATTCCAAATACCCCTTACGGTTGCCTTGTTCATCAAAAACATTATAATACTGTTGCTCCGTTTGTGATACTGTTGAATTGCATCCGGCAATAAGAAACACAAGAATTAAGAACAAAAGCTTTTTCATAAAGTCGTACCTCAGTCGTACCCTGAATAAAAAAGGAACAAAAGAAAACAAACTACACAATAACGCTCATGCTTTCTAACCCCTGATTTTATTGGCTACACAATAGCATATAAGAAGAAACAAGAAAAGATAAAAAACCCGCTAAACTGTGGTAGAAATTAATACTTGTAATGTTGAAATTGGTCTGATAATATCTTTTCAAATATTAAACAGTGCCACTCCTCTATCAATCGCAGGAACACATGATCAGTTTCAAACAAAGAGATATTATTTCTATCCTCCATTTCAATAAAGAAGAGATTTTATACATTCTTGACGTCACGAAAAGAATGGAACAAACCGATTATTCCCAAATCCTGAAGGGGAAGGTACTGTCAGTGCTGTTTTTTGAGCCTTCCACAAGGACCAGGTTAAGTTTTGAAGCCGCAATGAAACGACTCGGCGGTATGGTAATCGGGTTTGCGGAGTCTGGCGCCACGTCCATTGCTAAGGGCGAATCCTTCAGCGATTCGTTAAAGACAATTGAGGGATATTGTGACGTTGTTGTTCTTCGCCACTATCTTGAAGGAGCTGCACAGCTTGCCGCAGATATTGTTAATGTGCCGGTGATTAATGCCGGTGACGGTTCCAACCAGCACCCAACCCAAACGTTTCTCGATCTTTACACCATTCTAAAAACAAAAGGCATTCTTGAGGGGCTAAAAATTGGCTTTTTAGGAGACCTTAAATATGGCAGAACGGTACACTCTCTCGCCTATGCCCTTGCCTATTTCGGAGCAGAAATGTACTTTATCTCTCCACCTAATTTAAGAATGCCGAATGATTGTATGGAAGAACTGAAGAAAAGGCGCGTAACATGCCATGAGGCAGAATCCCTGCAAGGTATCGGGAAACAACTTGATGTGATTTATTGCACGCGGATCCAGGAAGAGCGTTTTGCCGACCCAATAGAGTTTGAAAAGGTACGTGGGATTTACAGGTTGAGCAAACCCATGATTGAGGGATTGGGGGTAAAGGACGATTTAAAGATAATGCATCCTTTACCGCGTGTGGATGAGATGGACGAAAGTCTTGATGGGACAAATTATGCGGTATATTTTGACCAGGTGCGCAATGGCGTGCCGGTGCGAAAGGCTATTTTGGCAGCAGTATTGGGCGCAACAGAATGAAACAGTTAGACGTTTCCGCTATCAAAGACGGTTCGGTAATCGATCATATCGACAGCAAGAGCACGTTAAAAGTCGCTGATATCTTAAACATAAAGGCCGAAGAGGACGTGGTCCTTGTTGGCATGAACTTATCAAGCAAATGCCTGGGTAAAAAAGGTATTATAAAGATCGGGGGAAAGATACTTGACCAGAAAGAGGTGAACAAAATTGCCCTTATTGCCCCGAATGCCACGGTAAATATTATCAAAGATTATGAAGTGGTGAAGAAGTTTGAAGTCATAGTGCCTGAGATGATTGAGGGTATCGTAAAGTGTTTTAACCCAAATTGTATAAGTAACTATGGCAACATTAAGACACGACAACACCTCCTCCGTAAAAATCCCATAAAACTGCGATGCTACTATTGTGAACGTGTTATGAGTGCAAATGATATTGTGCTTATTTAAACCTGGCGGGTTTTCAATCGGTTATAGTCAAATAACTCTATTTTTCGAAAAGCATTACTGTGTAGGGGCGAAGCATTTGCCTGTGTACAGTATAACTCGTTCAATAGAGCAGAATTGGTGCGTATACATCATTTTATGTCTTTGTCTTCTATGCAGGCAAATGCTTCGCCCCTGCTTTATTAAAAGAGTCTTTCTGTGAAAAAGGAATGTTTGTGATAAGTATGTTGCTGTTTCTTATTGGCGGTTTTGTGATTTTAATGATTGGCGCCGAAGCCCTTGTCAGGGGAGGTTCGTCGCTGGCATTGCGTTTGGGTATTACGCCACTGGTAATTGGGTTAACCATTGTAGCATTTGGAACAAGTAGTCCGGAACTTGCAGTAAGCATTCAATCTGCCCTCAATGGTAACGACTCTATTGCTCTGGGGAATGTGATTGGTTCTAATGTTGCGAATATTGGCCTAATCCTTGGCGTAGCTGCCATTATTCATCCAATATCGGTGCAGGCACAAGTAGTTCGAAGAGAGATTCCCATTATGATTGCTGTCTCCATAGTAATGTGGGCACTTCTTATGGATGGGCAATTGCAATATTGGGACGGCATATTGCTGACAATAGGAATTATTGTGTATATTTACTATTGTTACTATCAGGCACGCAAAGAGAAGGAGCCTTCTGTTCAACTTGAGTACGCTGAGGGAATCCCAATAATTAAAGGAAGGATATGGATTCCTGTGGGGTTGATTGTAATAGGCCTTGGTATGCTTATTGGTGGTGGGACATTATTTGTTAAAGGCGCTGTGGAATTAGCAAGATATTTTGGAGTACGTGAGGCGATTATTGGGCTGACAATTGTTGCGGTAGGAACCAGCATGCCTGAATTAGCAACTTCGGTGGTTGCCGCTATTAAAAAAGAGGGAGATATTGCAATTGGTAATGTAGTGGGTTCTAATATATTCAATATTCTTGGAATATTAGGCATTGCCTCTCTGGCACATCCAATAACAAGGAAGAATTTCAATATTGTTGATTTTGGCGTCATGGGATTGTACGCCCTTGTGTTGCTCCCCTTTGCATGGTCGAGGTTTTCACTGGACAGGTGGGAAGGCGCTTTGTTATTAGCTGGTTACGGTGGTTATATTTATTACCTTCTCCACAACATTCCTCCTGTATAACCTAAGCTGGACAAACCAGAACCAAACAAACATGATATACTAAAGAGGAACCACAGATTAAAAAATTCTTATATTTTTATATGACATGGAAACAAACTATTATGGGACAACATCGCAGATAGTTTTTTCTCAATGAAGAATATTTATTAAACTATGCAATATGCCTAAAAAGAAACATTTTTCCAAAAGATATCATCCAAGAGGATTGGCAATACTTTATGAAGACGAAGACATACTGGTGATAGATAAACCGGCAGGTCTTTTAACCATGGGTACGGATACAAATAAGACAAAAACCGCTTATTACATGCTCAATGATTATGTGCGTAAGGGATGCGTTAAATCCAGAAAACACGTTTTTATTATTCACCGCCTTGATCGTGATGCTTCAGGACTGCTTCTTTTTGCAAAGAATATAAGGTCAAAGCTTAATTTGCAGAGCCAATGGCAGAATACGGAGAAGAAATATCTGACGGTAGTTCATGGCAGACTTGCAAAGAAAGCAGGAACTATCAGCACATACCTGGCGGAGAATAAAGCTCAGGTTGTGTATTCCACGTCTGACACAAAAAAAGGGAAATTGTCCCATACTGTGTATAGGGTTCTTAAAGAAACCAAATACTTCAGTTTGTTGGAAATTAAACTTTTGACCGGCAGAAAGAATCAGATACGGGTACATCTTACCGAACTGGGACACCCGATTGTGGGCGATAAAAAGTATGGAAAAGAAAAAGGGGCTTACAAACGGTTAGCGCTCCATGCGTATTCGATATCTTTCAAACACCCGTTCAGCGGAAAGCCGATTACTTTTGAAACAAAGGCGCCAGGATATTTTAATAAACTGGTGGGTGGTATAGATGGTGAGGATAAACCTTTACAAACCAGTGAAGAATAAAAGGATACAGGCAGTTATTTTTCGAGACGTGTAGTCAGGCCTTTTTTGTAAAATATCACATAATCAACTTTATACACCTTTATTTAAATAAATGCTATGCAAGTAGCAATTCTTGGAGCGACAGGTTGTGTTGGGCATAGCCTCATAAAAAAACTTATTACCGCCAATGATCATGATATAATTGCCGCATGCAGATCCGAAAACAAGACCGTCAACGGTTTGGTTTCTGAGAGATTGACGTGGAGGACGGTGAATCTGGAATATCCTGAAAGTATTAGGGATTTTCTTCAAGGCGCTGAAGTTCTGGTATATTTGGTACATTCTCTAAAATCTTCCGGATTTGAGTCTCTTGATAAAATGTATGCTCAAAAAACGGGGGAAGCGGCGTCTAAAACAGAGATAAAAAAGATTATATATTTAAGCGGTATTATTCCAAAGCATGAAAAACTTTCGCACCATTTGAAGAGCAGGAGGGAAACAGGGGAAGCGCTTGCAGCACACGGGATAAGTGTGGGTGAAGTCCGTGCAAGCGTCCTGCTGGGTACCTGCAGCGCCTCGTACAGGATGGTATATTACCTTGCGAAGCGTCTCCCCATAATGATAACGCCAAAGTGGCTGAATTCACTGTGCGCCCCCATTGCGCTTGAAGATGCCGTTGAAGTGCTTGAGAAGTCGATTAAAAGGGATATAAAAGGACATGAAATCTTTGAAATAGGATCGGATATAATGCATTATCGTGACTTGTTGTCCCTTTGCGGAAAATCGATACATGGTTATGCAAATGTCATTTTACCCGTGCCATTTTTTGCTATTTCGTTATCGTCTCTCTGGGTAGAGTTTGTAACAGGCGTCCCAAATTCTATTGCGAGGGCGTTAGCAGAAAGTCTTATAAATGATTCAGTCTATTCAAACAATCGATTTAAAGAAATTACCGGACATGCTCCCAAGCCGGTAGAAGATGCACTGAAGGAATGTGCGGAACAGATGAAGAAAGAGCGGGAAGAACGTATTGCATCGTTTGGCTTGAAAAAAGGTGGGTAATGCAATAACCCCTGTACACTGTTTTTATGTCGTATCAGCTTCATACCCAATCACAAAAACACACCGACGCAGACAAAGAAACACTATAACAAGTTTAGATAGCAAACAGGTGAAAACACTGGTGAAACAACACTAAACAACATTACGCAATATTACTCACAACTATATCAAAAGTGCATAAAAACGGCATTAGAATTTCATTGACTAATTACTAATATGTGCTAAACTTCCCAAATATTTACTTGCAAGTATAGTGTGCTATGGTTTGTGGAATAGTTCTCTGCCAAATTAATTTTATGGAGAAAGAAATGAAGGATGAATACGCACCTTACAGGAAGCTGCTCCTTTCGCTAAGGGAAAAATTGGTTGGAAAGGTTGATTACATGCAGGAAGAGACATTGAAAAAATCAAGACAAGATGCATCGGGGGATTTATCAAACGTTCCTATCCATATGGCAGATGTTGGTACAGACAACTATGAGCGGGAGCTGATGATTGAGCTTATGCAGAGCGGAGAAGATAGCGTGCGAAGCATAGATGATGCATTGGAAAGGATAGAAGAAGGCACCTTTGGCATATGTGAAGCATGCGAGAAGAAAATTAACAGGGAACGATTGAAAGCGGTCCCTTATGCAAGTCTTTGCGTAAATTGTCAAAGGGAAGAAGAACTTGGCAACATCTAATCAGCTATGAAGAAAAAAATTTCGTTTGTCATTACTATTGTAAGTGGCATTTTTGCTGATATTGTTTCAAAATGGTATGTTTTTTCTCAGCCAGACCGGTTTAAAAAAATAACGATCATTCCCGGGTTTCTAAATATAATACAAAGCGAAAACAAAGGGATAGTCTTTGGGATGTTTCCCGGGAAAGCCAATATATTTATCTTACTTTCTCTTCTGGCTATTGCGGCAATTTTATTTATTTATATTAAATCAGATAAAAATATCTTTAGTTCGAACGTTGCTTTAGGGCTTATTCTGGCGGGTGCTATTGGAAATTTGTGGGATAGGATATGGTTTAAATGCGTGAGGGATTTTATTGATTTGCACTTGGGCGAAAAATATCATTGGCCCACCTTCAACGTAGCGGATGGCTTGATTTGTGTAGGTATTTCGCTAATGGTCTTCGCCTCATTTTCTCCTTCAAAGCATAAAAAATCAGGGCAATAGGTTATTTTGTCGTTAGCAGGCGATAACGTGCCAATAGGTCGAGAGTGATTTTTCCAGGTTTGCCCGTGCCTATCGTTCGCCCGTCGATTTTTACTACCGGTATAATTTCCGCGGCAGTTCCTGTTAAAAAACATTCATCTGCAAAGTACAAATCATATCGCGTCATTAATTCCTCTCTTACGGTAATTCCCATATCTTTTGCGAGTTTCATGACGCAGTTTCTTGTAATGCCAATTAATATGCTGGCACTTTCCGGAGGAGTGAGAAGCGTGTCATTTTTAAAAATGAAAATATTATCCCCGGAACATTCTGCCACATAACCATCTTTGTTGAGCATCAATGCCTCGCCTGCGTTTGACCGTATCGATTCAATTTTCGCCAGGATATTATTCAGATAATTAAGAGACTTGATTTTTGGGTCCAGGGAAGAGTAATGGTTCCTTATGGTAGTTACCGTAACTATTTCCAGTCCGTTTTCATAAAGGGCTTTAGGGTATAATTCTATCATATCTGTAATGATAATAATTTCCGGAGTGGAACACTTATTGGGATCAAGGCCAAGTTTTCCGGTACCGCGGGTAACAACAATTCTTATGTAAGCATCAGTTTGTTTATTTGCTTCTAAAGTATCTTTTATTGCTTTTACCATTTCCGGTTTTGTTATGGGTATGGTAAGGTCAATGGCTCTGGCAGAATTGTAAAGTCTGTCAATATGTTCATCCAGCGCAAATATATTTTGATTGTAAACACGTATGCCTTCAAAAACACCATCGCCATAAAGAAGTCCATGGTCAAATACGGATATTTTGGCGTCTTCTTTTGGAAATAATTTACCGCTTATATAAACCTTTAATCCCATTGTAGTTTTGTTTACTCCTTTCACATGCTGTTTAATAGATAATGCGGCCGTCTGTTATTTTAATAACCCGGTCTGCCTGGTCTGCCATGCCTTGATCGTGCGTAACAATGACAACTGTTTGATGCATGGTTTTGTTCAATCCCCATATCATGTCTCTGATTCCATCGCCCGTTTGTGTGTCAAGATTTCCCGTAGGTTCATCGCATAATAACAATTCAGGTTGATTGATAAGTGCCCGTACAATTGCTACCCGTTGTTTTTCTCCTCCGGACAATTTATGCGGCTTGTGTGTTAATCGACCACCAAGCCCTACCCTTTCCAAGAGAGAAACTGCCCGATTATGAAAATTCTCCTTTGACGGCGCATTTTTTGAAAATTGTTTTCCTATAAAACAGGGTAGCAAAACATTTTCCAATGCAGTAAAATCAGGCAGAAGATGATAAAACTGGAAAACGAAACCAAAAACGCGGTTGCGCAATTCAGCTTGTTTTGACGGACTTAACCGGGATACATCATTCCCTTTGTAAAGTAAAGAGCCGGAAGTCGGTGTATCCAAAGCCCCTAGGATATGTAATAATGTGCTTTTCCCGGCGCCTGAAGCACCTACGATTACAACAATTTCACCCTTTTCAACCGACAGGGATATTTCTCGCAAGACGGGTAATATTTGTTCACCGCTTTTGTATTCTTTGTATATATTTATAGCTTGTAATAGCGTATGGTTGTTATCGTTAACAGTTGGATTTGACATGTTTGTGCTAAAAGGTGAACTTTTCGAGGTAACTATATCACACAGGTAACTATTATTCAATTATTAATTTAACGCACTTTATGATGCGGAGTCAATCGCTCTGTTGGCAATGGTATCTGCAAGAGAATTTTCTTCTCTGGGAACATGAGATATTTCCCACAATGGCAGCGTTTTAAAAAGAGTCATGAGTTTTTTATGGAGAGATATCAGCGTAGGATTTTTTACCCGATAGATGCCCTTTACCTGCCGTACCAGCAGTTCGCTGTCAGTTTTGAAAACTACTTTGCCGGGATAGTAAGAGACGGCTTTTTGGGCGGCAAGAATCATGGCTTCATATTCCGCTACATTGTTGGTGGCTTCTCCTAAAAATTTACCGATTTCTTCAACAAGATGATAATTGCCATCAAAAATTGCAATGCCAGCTCCCGCCTTTCCCGGATTTCCACGCGAAGCGCCGTCTGTATGAATAACTAATGTATGAAATTTCTTATTTGGTGATAAAGAATGAGGGGATGAGGCAATGGATGTTCCCGCTTCACTGTCCCCTGAGCCCTTTTGAAAAAAAATATCAATCATTTCATTTGTGATATGTGGATTTTCCCGGATGAGCCTTTTTCTGTCTACGTATCGGGATATGAGAGCTGATAACGCCTGCAACTTTATTTTTTCCATGTTGGCTTAAGCTGAATGTATGCGGATATTTTACAAGCCTCATTCTAAAATCCAGAGGCATGAATGGCAATTATTATTTAAAGTATTTTGCTGTTTGCCTATTATATGTGTTTATTATAATGAGGCGGGTTTGGTTATTGATGGTCCATTGTGTAAAAGTCTGTTTTAAGAATCATACATGAAGAAAGGAGAGAAAATGATTTCAACCACATCGTTCGAAAACGAGATTCAGTCAATAAACAGGATAGTACAATATTTAAAAGAAGCACCAAATGTAATTAATTCCACTGATTGGACATTGCGGCGTAATGCAGAAAGGCACGCTTTGTTTACACAATTTGGAAATATTGCAGTCCATTCTACCGTAAAGAATCGCAGCGCTAAATTAACCGTGTGCATAGGAAGTCCTGAAGTATGTCAAACGTCTCTTCATCCCCTACAAACAGAAATAGTGAATAATCTCGCAAAAACATTGGATTCTGTTGAATTATATATAAGAAAAGCGCCATTTGTCAGGATTAACCGGAATATGGGTGACAATCGTGAATTCTCGCCGAATTGTACTATTTTTGTCTCCATACAACGTCCGGAAATGATCCGCCTGGCATACATGGCATGGGCCGCTCTCTTCCCGCCAAAGCAGGAAACAGAGCCGAAACAATATATAATATATATCCCAGAGTGGCAGGAGAGTGCCAGGCAAATAGTAGTCTTTCCTGAAATAAGCACTACGGTTGTCCTGGGGACGGATTATTACGGCGAATCCAAAAAAGGGTTCCTGAGAATGGCTATGTGGAATGCTAAACAAAGGGGGATGCTTGGTCTCCATGCCGGCGCTAAGATTATAAAAGCAAGGGGAATTGATGGCGGCATAAAAAAATACGGGATGCTTATTTTGGGGTTGAGCGGTACGGGCAAAACAACCCATACATGCCATACACATGATTTGAGCGATGAGGGAGAGGGTATTGAAATATTACAGGATGATGTGGTATTTCTCAAAAAAGACGGCTCTGCTTATGGCTCAGAACGCGGGTTTTATTTAAAGACGGAAGGATTAGACGCTGTCTCTCAACCAATTATCTACAAGGCCTCAATATCACGGAATGCCATCTTTGAAAATGTCATGGTTGATTATGAAGGAAATGTTTTTTTCGATGACTATACACTAACGAGTAACGGTCGTGGGATTATGCTCCGGAGTGATTTACATCCGTATATTTCAGAGAGTATTGATTTACCGGCTATTGACGAAATGGATGGATTAATTGTTGCATTCATTACACGCCGCCATACGGTTGTTCCTTTAGCGGCGAAACTTACTCCGGAACAGGCAGGAGCAGTATTCATGCTTGGAGAATCGATTGAAACGTCCGCTGGCGACCCGAAACGAGCGGGGGAGTCTGTCCGTTCCGTTGGAACAAATCCATTTATCATAGGAGATAAATCCTATGATGGAAACTGGTTTTATGATTTTGTAAAGCGAAATGAAGGTAAGGTGCAATGTTACCAGTTAAATACAGGTGGAGTAGGGGAGATTATTGAAAAACTGCCGGATGGAAAGAAGGTAACAAAGCGCAAGGTGAAGCGTGTAGAGATTGTAGAAATGTCAGCGATAATCCGGGGCATTGTTCGCGGAACAATTAAATGGGAAAATGACAGGCATTGGAATTTCGCGTCGCCTGCATACGTTGAAGGTATGGACATTTCCAATTATAGGGTTGAGAAATTTTACAATGAGACAAGTATTGCGCAACAGGTGTCTGATTTGAAGCGTGAGCGGATTGAATACATTAAAGGGTTTGACAAATTAAATAAAGAAATTGTTAAAGCGGTAGAGACAATATAGAGAAAGCAATTGGTGTTATACTATTTCTCAGGATAAAAAAACCACTAAACCGCTGAACTGAGAAGATGGAGATGGTGTGGTTTTCAATTAGAAAATGGAATGAACACACAAATAAATGTTATAAATATTCGTTTGAAAAAATGTATTTATAAATCATACCCGCAGGTATTTCCCGCAAAAGAAGGGCTATGAAAGAAGTTGTGAAGAGGGAATCATGGCGGCTCTATACGCTAAATAAAGGTGTTTCTATCGTGGTACATACTTTTGGGTACACTAGAACGGGTGTACCCATTTTAGGGTATTGGTAAATATAAATTAATAGTGTAGCATGCGGGAAAGAGATATTTTCTGGTAGATAAAAAAAGAAAAATAATAACCGTCCTAAAGCCAAATTGTTTTTTGTATCTGTAAATATGGTGATTGAAAGTGATTTCCAAAGGAGGGACGTATGAAAACTATTCTAGTCGTAGAAGATGATAAAAATCAACGCTTATGGTACAAACAGGAATTGGAAAGGGAAGGGTATAATGTTGTAACCGCAGGGGATGGAACAGATTGCATAAAAATGGTAGATGATTATTTACCGGATATAATAGTAATGGATATTGTTATGCCTAAGATGGATGGACTTGAGTCTATGGGGAAAATTTTAAGCGAGCATAGAAAAATACCAGTCATTATCAACACGGCATATAGTTGTTATAAGGCAAGTTTTTTGTCATGGCCGGCTGATGCATACCTAACAAAATCATCTGATCTTAAAGAATTAAAAAATACGATAAGAGGAATCCTGGGGGAAAATGGGGGGCGTATTTAATAAGGTTAATTATTAAATGTTTTTTGCAAAAGAGAGAAAAGTACAAATGAAAAAAAATGTGATGAACTTTTTTGTCTTGTTTTTCATTGTATTTACGCTTAATGCAGTGCCGTTGGTATACGCAGAGGAGGGAGAGACTTTAAGCGCTGAAGAAGCGGCAGCGCTACAGAAGAAACTTAGCGCCGCACAATTGGAGTTAAAAAAAGCGGTTAAAAATGTTCCGGAAATCGAGAATGCGGGAACCATTAAAGGGGTTGTTACCTGTGCGAGATCAAGGACAAATGCCGATGCTATTGTGTTTATTGAAAAAGTTGGAGATAACGTATTTGATCCGCCAAAAGAACATGCGGTAGTAGACCAATTGAATTTAACCTATGTTCCGCATGTAATAGCAATACAAAAAGGCACCGTTGTTGACTTTCCGAATAGTGATGCTGTACGACACAATGTTTTCTCTCCCCCAACTGCTGCAATGCAATTTAACCTTGGCACCTATCCCGCCGGCGTTGTGAAAGAAGTCTTATTCGATGTTGTGGGAGAAACCCCGCTGCTTTGCAATGTACATGCAGAAATGTCCGGATTTGTCGTTTCATTTGAGAATCCGTATTTTGCAGTTACCGACGATGCAGGAAATTATAGTATTGAAGGTGTTCCACCTGGTAAATATGTGCTA
Source organism: uncultured Candidatus Kuenenia sp. (assembly GCF_900696675.1). Taxonomy (NCBI): domain Bacteria; kingdom Pseudomonadati; phylum Planctomycetota; class Candidatus Brocadiia; order Candidatus Brocadiales; family Candidatus Brocadiaceae; genus Candidatus Kuenenia; species uncultured Candidatus Kuenenia sp. Next base: position 49,972 of record NZ_CAADGZ010000009.1, read on the forward strand.
AAAACCTGGCACGAAAGGCTTATGTCTTTGTCCAAAGAGGTTGTGGTGGAAGAGGGAAAGACGGTAAACGTTAATTTTGAACTTAAAAGGAGGAGGTAGGGTATGGTTATTGAAAGGAAATACGGCATAAGACTTTTGACTATTACTATATTATTTTGTGCAGGATTGAAGTTTTCCCATGCACAGGAAGGCGCGATTTCTGACAAGCCAATTATAAAACAGGAAAGTAGGGAATCTAGCTATTCTTCAGTCATAGAAGAACCGATTGATAAGGCTATTGAACATGATAAAGCAAAGAAGGACGGCATTATGAAACGCCATATGGATTTGCTTAATGAACGCTATGATCTCTCCATGAAAGTAACGAACGACGTCACCATGTCACGTGGAAAACCTTTGCCGGTAGGGCCCACTGCGCGGTTGAAAGATGGAATGTCATGGGAAAAACTGTCAACTATGACGCCGGAAGATATAAAAGAAAAAAATGTATTTCCGTATCTTCCTCTGCCCCATCCAAACCATGCCACCGGCGGGATGTTGTTTTCTCAAATACAGGTGGAAAAATTCCCACGGCTGAAGCGCTTTGATCTGGATTTTGACATACCGGAGTATTTTTTGCCAGAATTTCCGCCTGCCATTTTTCTTACTACTCATAAGGATAAAGGAGATGTGTCTCAGGGGAAAGTGGTGACTTTGGAAAACTATTATGAATTGTTTAATGGTCTTTTAAATCCTAAACAACTTGAGGGCCTGCGGCTTTTGGTAACACAGTTTCCTCAGCAGCAGTTTAATGCAACTGCTGACAGGAAGAGTGAAAAGCCCAGTCAGGGAGTAACCTGTTTTGATTGTCACCTGAATGGCCACACATCGGCAGCCACGCATCTGGTGGGAGATATCCGTCCGCAATCTCATAGAAATCGCCTCGATACCCCAACGTTACGTGGGGTTAATATTCAGCGGCTTTTCGGGTCGCAACGCGCATTAAAATCCATAGAGGATTTCACTGAGTTTGAGCAGCGAGCCGCATATTTTGACGGAGATATTCTGACGGCAATAAAGAAAGGTACAAATATTCTTGAACGCGGCAGCCAGGTACATTTCATGGCAGAGTTTCAGTCGCTTCTGGATTTTCCTCCAGCGCCAAAACTTGATATTTTTGGCCGCCTAGATACAAAAAAGGCTACCGATTCTGAAATAAGGGGACAGGCAATATTTTTCAGCAAAGGAAAATGCTTTAAATGTCACCCTGCACCATATTACACCGATAACCTTATGCACGATCTTCAGGTTGAGAGATTCTACAAGCCGCAGGTGATCAATGGTCAGTATATCCGCGCAGAAGGGCCTATCAAGACATTCCCTCTCAGGGGAATTAAAGATTCGCCCCCTTATCTGCACGACGGGAGATTGTTGACGCTGGAAGATACTGTGGAATTTTTTAACCTTGTGTTAGAAACAAACCTGAATGTGGAAGAGAAAAATGACCTCGTTGCCTTCCTGAGACAATTATGATGGTATTTGTTCCAGCTTGAAAACAACAGCTATCGTATAAAAATTAAATGTTTTTCCTGATTACAGCGTGTCGCAAGTGCGACATAGCGGTTGCTGTTCAGAGATAATAAAGAAAGGAGAGAATGCGAAATGAAGAAGATAAGTGTGATTGTAGCAGTAGTGGTAATAGTTACTACCAGTATGTTAACAGAATCCTTTTCCCAGCCCAAGGGGGGTATGAAGTGGAAAGGAAGTTGTGGCTGGAGTACAAGCGGACAATACGGGAGGTTATTTGATCCGGCTACTGTAGAGACCTTACATGGAGAGGTGACGAATGTAGATATCTTTATCCCTCAGAAGGGCATGTCCGGCGGTGTACACCTTACGCTAAAAACGGATAAGGGAGAAATTCCGGTTCATCTGGGTCCGGCCTGGTATATTGAGAACCAGGAAATTGCTATCGAACAGAATGATATGATTGAGGTCAAAGGTTCGAGGATTAATTTCGAAGGAAAACCGGCAATCATTGCCGCAAATGTCAGGAAGGGCGATGCTGTATTAACGCTTCGCGATGAAAAAGGAACTCCTGTATGGAGCGGATGGCGAAGAAAGTAACGTTGCTGTTTTTCATACAAATAATAAATAATGTAATAGTTCCGCCCCTCTCAGGAGACGAACCTTATAGGCAATTTCTTTGCACACTTCCATTCGTCAGTGCGTGCTTTTTGACAAAGTATTTAATGGTGAAATACGAAATGCTAAATACGAATCCACCCCCTGCACCCCCGCCAGCGGGGGACATTATCCCCCTTTAGAGGAGGCAAGGGGGAGGATTTTGGAATTTGTTTCGGATTTCGGATTTCGTGCTTCGTATTTTTTATTTATAGGTGGGTGAACTATTGCCAAATGCTCAAATACCCGGCAAGGAGAATTAACATGTATTTCAAACAAATTGAAACTCCTGGGATCGGTTGCCTTTCTTATGTGATTGGTTGCCCCGCTGCAAAAGTTGCGGCAGTTATTGACCCTAAAAGAGAGATACAGGAATACCTTGATATAACGAGAAATCAGGGAATGAAGATAACACACGTTATCGAAACACATATCCATGCCGATCATATAAGCGGCAATTTGGAAATCACCGCCCGTACAGGCGCTGATATCTATTTTTACGAGAAAGCGCCCGTTGCCTTTAAACACAAGACTTTAAAAGAAGGAGACACTATTGAATTAGGTACGGCAATACTTGAGGTGCTACATACTCCCGGACACACGCCGCATTCCATCTCGCTTTTAGTAAAAGACACAAGCAGGTCGGAGGAGGAACCATGGTTTATGCTAACCGGTGATCTTCTGTTTGTCGGGGATGTAGGAAGGCCTGACCTGGCAGGTAAAGAACTTTTAGAAAAACAGGTAAAAAATCTTTATGAAAGTATTTATAAAAAATTAGGTAAACTACCCGATCGTTTAGGGGTTTATCCGGCACATGGACAAGGCTCTCTTTGCGGAAAAGGCATTAGTTCTAAAACCAGCACAACGCTGGGATATGAACGCCACGCGAACCCTCTTCTACGTCTTGATTCTTTGGATGAATTTAAAAAATCTTTAATGCGGGAATACCCTGATCGCCCAAAGAGTTTTTCTCACATTATATCAATGAACATGAAAGGTGCACCATGGCTGGATAAATTCAACGATGACAGACCTCTGACACCCTTGCAATTTAGGGAAGCACTGAAAAGAGGAGCGAAGATCATTGATACAAGGGATGCATCTGCCTATGGCGGCGTACATATTCCGGGAAGTATTAATATCGGCTTTGGGAGTCAAATGGCGAACTGGATCGGTATGGCGGTGGAGCCTGAGTCTAACATCCTCCTGGTCTTTACCGAAGACACAAAGTATAGAGATATGCGCTCCATCCTTTACAGGATTGGTTACGACAATATTATTGGATATTTGCAAAGCGGCATTTCGGCCTGGCAGGAGCAGGGGTTTCCTATACAAAGACTTCCTCAGATCTCGGCGCAGGAATTGCGCGATGAAATTAAGAGTAGTACGTATCAGTATATAATAGACGTCAGGTCGGAATCTGAATGGAACAAAGGGCATATAGAAGAAGCGGAGCTTTTGCCGCTATCGGACATGCTTCTTAAAGAAGTGGATTTGCCCAAAGAAGAAAAAATTATAGTTACCTGTCGCGTGGGATATCGCGGGAGTATAGGGGCAAGTTACTTACAACTACATGGCTATACAAACGTACACAATCTTGCCGGTGGGATGCAGGCATGGTCCAATGCCGGGCTACCATTAAAGGTATGAAAGTATATACGAAAAATGAGCGCCGATGCTATTGGTTGTGAAACTCCAAGCAGGTGAAAAATAACAAAGATAGTGCGGATGAAATCGGAAAGTTAAAAACATTAACGAAGGAGGTTTAACATGCGTACAAAATATTATATTCTTTTATTGATACTGTTTTTTGTTGGTATTCCTCTGTTCTTTGTCTCAAATGTTACTGCGGAGGAAACATATCATATTGAAGGTGTTTTTGTAGAAGGGTGCAGTTGTGATATTCCCTGCCCTTGCGAATTGATTTCTTTCAACATGGGGTGCCAGACGGTGGCCGCTCTGTCTTTGGAAGAAAGTATATTTAAGGGTACAGACCTGACAGGGGTAAAAATTGCATACGCAACGAAACCGGGAGAATGGGTGCGTATTTATGTTGATGCAAAAAATGAAGAACAAAAACAAGCAGCTATAGCATTTGCAAAAATCATTTGCGCCGCATATGGTAAGATAGAAAGCGCTGGTAGTGCGAAAATAGCATTCTCTGGCAAGGGTGGTAATTTCGCTGTGACAGTCGATGGTGGTAAGATTATGGTATTAACAACGGAACCTGTGCTTGGAGGTGACAACGCAACCCCTGTAATGCATACAAACACCAAAAGCAAACTTAATCGGGTATTTATGCAGGGAAGAGTTGTTTCTGCCAGTTTTCATGATGGAGAACGAAAATTTGAACTTAAAGGAAGTAACGCATACTTTAATACAAACATGAAATGTGAGGGCTACTTGGCGGTGCAAAAAGAGGTGAGATGCCCTTTGTGTCATATGCCGCTGGAAGGGAATGAAAATACTGATTACCAGATTACCTATACCAATGGTGAAACAGTATCATATATATGTCCACACTGTGGGTTATGGGAACATGCAGGAAATAAAGACAAAATAGCATCCGTTAGGGCAAGGGATTTTATTAGCGGCGAATGGATGGATGTTTCAAAGATGTACATGCTCCATCATAGCGATGCCGTTCCTGCTTGTTCTGATAACTGGATCGCCTTTGGCAAAAAGGATGATGCAGTAAAATTCCAAAAAGGATTTGGTGGAAAAATCTACACATTTGAAGAAGCCCTTGAAAAAAGAGGCAAACAACCATCAGGGCATTAGTATTTTTCATAATAAGCCTGACTGTACTTGAGAATTAAATACTTAGGGATTTTAAACCGATTATGTAGCGGTAAGGCGAGACTTGCTACGACATTAAATGTTTATGGATTTCAATATTTTCAGTTAAGCAATGAACAAACCCACCCCTCAAACCCCTCCTATAGAGACGCATGGCCCTGCGTCTCTATATCAAATTCCCCTATTTGGAGGGGTAAGGGGTGGGTAAAAATGAATGCCGGTTGGTTTTTTATTTAAAAACCCAACCTAATTTAAAAATATGTATTAAAGGCCTGGCACGAAAAAAACTCAAGGAGATATCACATAAGTTGCAGTAGAGGTGGGTAAGGCGGCTATCTAAAATTTTGAGTTAAAAAGAAGAAGAAGATAATCGTTGGCCAAAACAGTCTTTAGTAGGGTGGATAAAGGCGCAGTCTTGGTATTAACAATATTCCACCGAAAGTTTGCACCTATTCATGTGTTTATTGCCAGTTGGGGTACACGATGCGAAGGCTTGTTAAGCGACGTGAATTTTATAAACCTGATGTTATTCTGAAAGAAGCGGATGAGAAAATAGAGAAGCTAAGGGAATCTGGAGAATCCATAGATTACCTTACTTTTGTGCCTGACGGTGAACCTCCCTGGATGTCAATCTTGGTCTGGAGATTGAAGCGCTGAAATCGTATGGGATAAAGATTGCGGCGATTACCATGTATCCCTCATCTGGCGTGCAGATGTCCGGCGCAAAATCAACAGGCCTTACAAAATTTGTAACTATTCAGCGAAAATAATTTAGAATTTACTTGACAGCAGAAATGTTACAAACAAGCAATTTACCTGGTAGTGTATGTATATGTTTGTAAATGCGTTAAAAACAGGCAGCAAGATGCCGTGCATAGAGACGTGTGTGGGGTCTGTTCAGTTATAGAATTTCGAGCCCTTGTGGTGTGTTATAGAGCGAAAGAAAAGGGTGAAAAAACCTGCAGTATAATAGATGCAGT
>NZ_CAADGZ010000010.1:0-53597 GCF_900696675.1 uncultured Candidatus Kuenenia sp.
CCGTGTGCGGGAAAATCGCATGCACGGTTTGACGAGGGGGGCAGATGATAAGTATATGGCGGAGATATGGTGGCACTGGCGGGAAACCAGCCAGCAAACAGAGAAAACAAACTTCTGCCTAAGTTCTAGTCGTCTGTTTCTACTCTACCGTTCATTAGCGGTTACTGATCTTTCCCGCGAAGAAATGAAGCGTCGAATCATTGAGCAGAAGGAAAAGGACTTTATCGCCCTGATTCTCAAAGCCTACAAGGCCGAGACGGTGGATAACTTCAGGTGCTTCCACGGCAAGAAGGCAGGGCGTATTGTCGCAGTGGGTCCGGTCAATCTGCCTGTCACCCGTTTGTTTGTGGAAGAAATCATCCTCGAATGCCGCGAAAAGCGCATCAGCCGTGTGGACATCCTTGCCTTTGAGTTTGAGATGGGTCTTTTCCCCAACATTCAGGAAGAAGCCAAGTCCAAGGGCATCGACCTTGCACTCAAATACATTCCCCGCGAGGTCTTTGATAAACGCGCCATCGAAAAAAATCAAATCGTCTTCCATGATGTTTCATATATCGAAGTCAAGCCTCATGTGAAAAAGAACAGCATCGCAGTTGAACTAACCGATTTTTCCGTATTCTACAATCAGGATGCGGTGAACAACGCCGCTGCTTCACTCGGCAACGGCAAGAACAAGATCGTTGTGGAATGCGGCAAGATCATTAAGGTTTCAAAAGACAAGGATGGCATCGTTACCCGCGATGTCCTCACTAAAAAATGGATGGACTGGATTGACTACTGGAGCGTGGATTTTAACTTCGAATCCAAGCGTGAGATTGTCCGCACAAAAAATGAAGCTACCGGAGAAATGGAGGAGGTGTGGACGGGCGACTTTATATTTGAAAACGAATGGCAATCGTTCCGCACAAAGAAAGACCGGTCGCTGGAACTAAAAACATCATTTCACGACTGCCAGCCCGGACGGTATAAAATTGCCGTCAAGGTGGTGGATATTTTCGGGAACGACACCATGAAGATTATTGATGTCAGCGTGGGGGGGGAAATAATAGGGAAGATCGAAATTAATTAGGGCGAATTTGCCATAATTAAAAGGCATGAAGGATATTAACATGACAAAAATCAATGTTTTAGACAAAGACAGCACAATTTATGTATAAAATGATGAGGATTATATCTGCCTGACGGATATGGCCAGGTACAAAGACCCTGATCCTACAGATTACATTATCCAGAATTGGCTTGCAGCCGTACAACGATTGAGTTTTTGGGAATTTGGGAAAAATTGAATAACCCGGAGTTTAAAACCCGTCGAATTCAACGGGTTTAGAAAGTTTGATCATAATTCCACAAACAGGAGATTGCAATGGCAGAGAAAATATCTGTACAGGGCAATGAAATTAGCATCATCTCAAGGGAGCAAGAGGATTATATTTCATTGACCGATATCGCCAAATATCGAAACAAACAAGAACCATTTGCGATTATCAATAATTGGATGCGAAATAGAAGCACGATTGAGTTCCTGGGTTTGTGGGAAAAGTTAAGCAATCTCGATTTTAAACCTCTCGAATTCGAGAGGTTTAAAAGTGAAGCCGGAAGTAATTACTTTGTTCTGTCGCCTCAAAGCAGGGCGAACGGCTCGTAAATCTGAATAAAATCGCCATTCAACAGATGAAACTCCTAGCCGATGACAGGGGTATTAAAAAACTCAAAGATATAGGAACCGCCAATGGACGCTAATGAACGCGAATGGAATAATGAATTACTTTTTAAAAATGAGGTTTTCAAGATAATTGGAGCGGGAATGGCTGTCTCGAATACGCTTGGATGCGGTTTTCTTGAGGCGGTATATCAAGAAGTTATGGAAATAGAATTGGAAGAAAATGGAATTCCTTTTGAACCGCAAAAAAGAATACAAATTTCATATAAAGACAGAATTTTAAAAAAAGAATATGTAGCTGATTTTTTATGTTTTGAGAAGATAATCGTTGAAATCAAGGCTATAAAAAAAATAACTGAAAATTGAAGAAGCTCAACTGCTTAACTATCTAAATGCAACAAAATTGCCGCTGGGACTAATTGTAAACTTCGGCGGTAAAAAACTTGAATGGAAAAGATATGCAAATACAAAAGGAACCGCTAATGAACGCTAATGAACGCGAATACGAATATTTTTTATTAGCGTCCATTCGCGTGTATTCGCGGTTAACCCGGAGAGATGATTAATGGCAATTCATCCTTCTTTCCCCACATCCCCATACGAAATACTCAATCCGGAATATCGCTGGTTTCCGGCGGATGAAACCTTGCGAGAGACAAGCTACGAAAAGCTGCTGCCGCCTCTCGTTTCCAAAATTCGCAAAGAAGTTAAAGCATGGCGAGACAATTATTATGAAGGGGCTTCGGCAACATCTAAAGCCCTGCTTTCGTGGTGGTTTCACACGGAGCATATACTTCCCGGGGCTGACGGGATGATGGTTGAATTCCGGTATTACTTTGCCCAGCGGGAAGCCATCGAGACCGTCATTTACCTCTACGAAGTCGCCAAGGTCAAAGATAAGTATGACCTGATCCGCTATGACTCCTCCGGTGCGGTATCGACCGGCATGTTCGATGAGGAATGGCTCCGCCTTGTGATAAAAATGGCGACCGGAAGCGGGAAGACCAAGGTTATGAGTCTCATAATAACATGGTGCTATTTCCATAAACTCTACGAAGCATATTCAAAACTTTCCACCAACTTTCTTGTCATTGCCCCAAACATCATTGTCCTTGACCGCCTGCGTGCCGACTTTGACGGCTTAAAAATCTTCTGGAATGATCCTCTGTTGCCCGACAACGGCTACGAAGGGCAGAACTGGCAGGATGATTTCCAGATGACCCTGCATATCCAGGATGATGTTTCTATTATTCGTAAATCAGGCAACCTCTTTCTGACCAACATTCACCGCGTCTATGCCGGAAATGATATTGAACCGAGTTTTGAAGACGAAAATCTTGAGGATTATTTTCTCGGCAAGCGTCCGTCCGGTAAAACTACCGATTCAAAGGTTGATCTTGGCGTGATTGTCCGCGAGATTGATGAGATTGTCGTTATTAATGATGAAGCTCATCATATACATGACTCGTCCATGACTCGCGGCTGGCGTGGTTTAAATCCATTGAAGATATCCATAACCGGCTCAAACAGAAAGGACATTTTCTTTCTCTGCAAATCGACGTCACCGCGACGCCGAAGCACAATAACGGCGCAATCTTCGTTCAAACCGTATGCGATTATCCGCTGGTTGAAGCGATTACCCAAAACGTGGTGAAACGTCCCGTACTTCCTGATTTGGCAAGCAGGACAAAGCTTGCCGAAGTGAAAAGCTCCCGTTACACGGAAAAATACGCCGATTATATTGCCCTCGGTGTTGAAGAATGGCGCAAGGTTTATTGTGAACATGAAAAGCTTGGCAAGAAGACTGTGCTGTTCGTCATGACCGACGACACTAAGAACTGCGACGATGTTGGCGAATACCTCGAAAGTACCTACCCGGAATTCAAGGATGCGGTACTGGTCATTCATACCAACAACAACGGTGAAGTGTCTGAATCCGATGCAAAGAAGAGTAAAGATGAGTTGGAGAAACTACGCGAGGCATCCAATCAGATAGACAGTTGGGAAAGTCCGTATAAAGTGATCGTTTCTGTTCTTATGCTCAAAGAAGGATGGGACGTCCGCAATGTGACAACCATCGTCGGGCTTCGTGCCTATGCCGCAAAAAGCAATATCCTCCCGGAACAGATTCTCGGCAGGGGTATTCGCCGGATGTATCCGGGCGAGGATACGATCGAATACGTCAGCGTGGTCGGCATCGAAGCGTTTATGGACTTCGTGGAATCTATCCGGAGTGAAGGCGTTGAACTGGAACGTAAACCGATGGGAAGCGGAACAGCCCCCAAAGCACCTATCATCATTGAGGTTGATAACGAAAATACCAAAAAAGACATTGACAAGCTGGATATTGAAATCCCTATCCTTTCACCGCGCATCTATCGTGAATACAAATGCCTTGAGGCCCTGGAGCCTTCTTCCTTCTGGGCTAAGAAAATCGTTTACCGGCAGTTTTCAGAGGAAGAAAAACGGGAAATAGTGTTCAAGGATATCACCACCGGGGAAATCAACCATACGACATTATTGGACTCCAGTGCGGTAACGGACTATCGGAGTGTCATCGGATATTTTACGCAAATCATCATGAAAGACCTGCGGCTTATTAGCGGATACGACGTTCTTTATGGCAAGGTAAAGGATTTTGTATCTCTGCACCTGTTCGATTCTATGGTTGATATTGACGACCTGAATACCCTCCGCAACCTTTCTGAACTTTCGGCAACCAAGACCATCATTGAGACCTTCACTAAGAAAATCAATGAATTGACAGTTCAGGACAAAGGAAGCGCGGAAATCCGGGATCATATAAAGCTCAGGCAGACTCGTCCGTTTGTTGTCAGGGAGCAGGGCTTTCTTGTTCCGCAGAAAAGTCTGTTCAACAAGATTATCGGAGATAGTCACCTTGAACTGCTTTTTGCTTCATTTCTCGAAAAATGTACCGACGTTATTTCCTATGCAAAGAATTATCTGGCAGTGCATTTCACAATTGACTATGTGAACGCGGGCGGCAACATTTCCAATTATTATCCTGATTTTATAGTGAAGGTGAGCGATAAGGACTTATTCATTGTTGAAACAAAAGGCATTGAAGACCCGGATGTTCCCCTGAAAATGGCTCGTTTGAAAAAATGGTGCGAAGATATCAACGCCTCACAAAATAAAGCACGCTTTGATTATGTATTCGTTGATGAGGAGGATTTCAAGAAATATAAACCGGATTCATTTTCAAGTCTTATAAAGAATTTCAGGAAATATAAAGATGACAAGGCCGGCTAATACCTACAATGTCCCCTTTTGTCATGGAAAAAGAATTTCCATTGAGGACGGCTGTATGATTGGAGAAAAAGGAACGGCAATTATTTATTGCAGTAACACTTTAGTATTTTGAAAAAATACCATGAAAAGCTCCGTTAGGAGCGGTATATTTGTAGATAAGCTTATTGCATAATGGTGTTCACTTCTGCAAATCATGAGGTACTATGGAAAATAGGACGGAGTCGTATATCGTGTCACGCACTACATGGCGATTTCGCAGAATGCCTTCCCTGACGGCGCCTGCCTTCTCCGCAACCCGCTGACTTGCCTTGTTTGGCACTGCCACGACTATTTCCAGGCGCGTGAATCCTATCGTTTCAAGTCCAAACCGGCTGAGGAGTTTTACGGTAGCGGTAGCTATGCCTTGTCCTGTACGGCTTGAACGAATCCAGTAACCAAGATTGGCAAAGTTGTGCTTCCGGTTTATTTGGTCAAGCACGCAACCACCAAGAAAGGTATTGTCTTTCGTATCAAATATGACAAAATCATATTCAATACCATCCGACCACATTTGGGCTCTGGTACTAAGCCATGATGTACAGTCAGACATTGAGTAGTCGGGATGGCACCATGGCGCCCACTTTATCATTTCCTCTATTGAATCTCTCACACCTTCGTAGATTACGGCAGCGTCTTTCAACTGGCAGGGGCGTATGATAATATTACCGTCGGTAAGTTCGAATTTCGATTTCATGTTATTTTGGCGTTGTTTATCAAAAGATTTTTTTGCTAAAGAGTCGCTAAGGGTGCAAGGAAATTGCCTTACGTTCAGTGTTTCACGGTAAACTCTTTGGTTGCGGTTCTACAGTTCTTAATGACGATTGTCAGTGTTTGAATAATTACAAAAAAACAGAAAATATTCAACTTAAATTGGAGTTAAGGCAACATCGGTTCTTTTCGGGGAATTCTTACAACATTTTGTATTATAATAAGATAAGTATAGATAATATTTGGGAAAATGGTTGAATATTTCTCAGCATTCCTTATAATAAAGTGCTCTTATGAAATGAGAAAATTAATGTTTTGTTTGCCGAGTATACTCTGCGAACATTGTGTATTAGTGCAATTTTGGCCTTGTCAAAAAGGAGTTTAAAATGGTTATGTTGGATTACAAAAAAGCCGACGTTAGTTCTAAGCAGGATTACAAAGTGGCGGATATCGGTCTTGCAGACTGGGGATATCGCGAGATTGCCCTGGCGGAAGCTGAGATGCCCGCCTTGATGAATCTCAGGAAAAAATATGAGAAAGAGCAGCCGCTTAAGGGTGCTAAAATCATCGGCTGTATCCACATGACAATCCAAACAGCCGTATTGATCAAAACGCTTCGCGCTCTCGGTGCTGAAGTTCGCTGGTCATCGTGTAATATTTTTTCCACACAAGACCATGCGGCCGCAGCTATTGCGGATTCCGGTATTGCCGTTTACGCATGGAAGGGTCAGACGGAAAAAGAGTATGAGTGGTGTATTGAGCAGACTATTCTGAAAGAAGGCAAGCCCTGGGATGCTAATATGTTGCTAGATGACGGCGGAGATCTTACTGCAATGGTTCATGAGAAATATCCTGAGATGCTTGAAAAAATACATGGCATTACAGAAGAGACGACTACCGGCGTTCACCGTTTGCACGAAATGTTAATAAAAGGGGCGCTTAAGGTTCCCGCGGTAAATGTCAATGACGCTGTAACCAAATCTAAAAATGATAATAAATATGGATGCCGCCACAGTTTAAATGATGCTATTAAACGTGGCACCGATATTCTTCTTTCCGGTAAAAAGGCGCTTGTTATTGGTTATGGTGATGTTGGCAAGGGTTCCGCCCAGAGTTTGCGGCAGGAAGGCATGATTGTGAGCATTTCTGAAATAGACCCCATATGTGGTATGCAGGCATGTATGGACGGATATGAGGTGGTTTCTCCTTACAAAGACGGAATAAATAATGGTTCTGCGGAAGGTATAAACAAACAATTGTTGGCCAAGACCGATCTGATTGTAACGACGACAGGCAATGTAAATGTATGCGACCGTCATATGCTGTCTGCTATTAAACGCGGGGCAGTCGTTTGTAATATTGGACATTTCGACCTTGAGATTGACACTAAATTTATGCGTGAAAACTGGCGGTGGGAAGAGGTGAAACCGCAGGTTCACCAGATATACAGATCCGATGACCCTGAAGATTATATTATTCTTCTTTCTGAAGGACGGCTTGTAAACCTTGGCAATGCTACAGGTCATCCCTCACGTGTTATGGATGGGTCATTCTCAAATCAAGTGCTTGCACAGATGTACCTCTATCGTGAGGCATGGGCAAGCAAACCCAAATCAGAGCGTAGCCCGGTGTATATTAAGGTTCTTCCAAAAAAACTGGATGAGGAGGTTGCCGCTGAAATGGTGAAAGGCTTTGGAGGAGTGATTACCCGTATGACCAAACAGCAGTCTGAATATATCAACACCCCTGTAGAAGGGCCGTTCAAACCGGATACGTACCGGTACTAACTTTTTTGATCTTAGCATCTTTGTGTGGATATTTTCAAAAAGCCAAATTACCGCTAAATTTCTAATTTGTTTGTAATATAAGCGGTTTTCCGCGTGGTGCAAATTATAAATTAATAAAAGAGAAATCACAGATTTTCCAGATTAGAAAAATCGTAAATCTGTGTGGATTTGTCCTGTGGGATAAACTCATTCCACAGGGCAGGCTTTGTTTATCAGACGGTCTGCGTTCCTCTTCATATCCAAGAGCCGAAAAACAAACAACGTGAACGAGTGAGCGATATTTTGGTGGGCGCCGCCCACCTTACCAGGGTTAATTTAAAGGAGCAAAATTATGTCGGTAACTGTGCGCATACCAACGCCTTTGAGAACCTTTACGGATGGAGTTGAGGAGGTAAAGGTAGAGGGAAAGAATATTGGCGAGATTATTAGCAATCTGGAAGCAAATTACAAAGGTATTAAAGAAAGGATTTGCGATGATTCCGGCCAGATAAGAAGGTTTATCAACTTTTATCTCAATGATGAGGATATCAGATTTCTCAATAATCTGGAAACACCGGTAAAAGACGGAGATTATATATCTGTAGTGCCAGCCATTGCCGGTGGCTGTCAGCTATAGCAATATTAGTGCAGGAACAGGGTAAAAGAGGCTGAGAATATTAATAATAGTTCAGCATATGCAGAATACATAAAGAATTATAATCTCATGCCCCTTTTTTAAGGATGATTTAGGGGGGTTACCATAAACACATATCCCTCTGTGTAAACCAGAATCAAACAAGGACGAAAAGGAGAAACCGGATTAAAATCAGTAATCGGCAGTCGCACAAGATTGCAGATATGAGATTGAGGATTTAGGATTTCACCATTAAATATTTTGCCAAAATTAGGGAATTAAAAGTGGTCGCTCAGTTCAGCATTGAATTTTTGGCTTCACATCAGAACCTCTTAGCAAATATTTTAAAAACGTCCTTGCTGATTTTAACGTCCTCTTTATTTCTCTTGGGTGTGTAATCATTTGTTTTAATTTGTAAAGAAGATAGCCAGGCCTTAGATAAAAAGACCGTCTTGCACCATCGCAGAACCTTACAAGATCATAGGATGATAATTCTTCCGTACTGATAACAGTATTATGCAAGCCTTCCGGCGTAAGCCACTCTGAGAAATTATCGGTAGTTATCAATCTTTTTTCCTTATACCATGTGTATGCTTCCGTTCCCGGATATACCATGACGGGATAAAATTGGGCAGTATCCGGATTCAGCCTTTTTGCAAGCTGTAGTGTTTCCTGAAGTGTTTCTTTTGTCTCGCCGGGAAGCCCTGCCATAAAGCAGCCATGTATTAACATCCCGGCTTTTTTTGCATTTGCCATGAAAGCCTCCATTTCCGCAAGACTCAGCTTTTTCTTCATGTTGTCAAGTACTTGCTGGCTTCCGCTTTCAAATCCGACGCAAAGTGACCGGCAGCCTGCCGTCTTCATTGTCCGCATTGTTTCGTAATCCAGACCAACCCTTGCATTTGCTGTCCATGAAATGTTCACTTTCTTTTGAATTATGCATTCTGCAAGTTCTTTACACCGTTTTTTATTAACAGTTAATGTATCATCCTCAAAAAAAACCGCCTTTGCCTGCGGGAAATTTTTTGTAATATATTCCATTTCCTCCACTACATTATTAATACTCCTTTGCCGAAAACCTCTGCCCATTAACGTTTGAGGATAAACACAAAAGGTACATGGGAAAGGGCATCCTCTGGAAGTGGTAATTGTGACCATTGGGTAGAGGGCGTTAGGATTAAAATAATTTTCTATACGGAGAAATTCTTTGTAAACCTTGCTTACGAAAGGCAATTCGTTGAGATTTTCAATATATGGCCTTCCCGGGTTGTGGATGATTTCATTGCCATTCCTATAGCTTATGCCACGAACGGTTTTCAGGTCGCCTTTTTCAGATAAAATTTTAGCGAGGTCATGCAGTGTGTAATCATATTCATTTCTGGCAACTGCATCAACGCTATTTTCTTTGTTAAGGACTTCCTCCGGAAGCGCTGATACGTGCGTTCCTACCAGTATTATGAAAGAAGACGGACAGGTTTCTTTTAATCTGCGGGCAACGGCAACGTCATTATCAATACTTGGCGTACTTGTATCAAGAACAATAAGGTTTGGCTGGAATGTGAGGGCTTTTTCAATAATGTCGCCAATGGAGAAATTATCTGCAGGTGCATCCACGAGGTTAACTTCAAACCCTTTTTCTTCCAAAACGCCTGTTGCATATGCCAGCCACAGGGGAAAATAGAGAGTGCCGCTTTTGGTTACTGCAGGACTCCGCTGTGGACGGGAAAATTTTTTTAAATATGGGGGATTGATAAGTAAGACTTTCACTGCATCTGCCTTTCTAAAAATTAAATTCTTTGTTGTTGTGTACCAACGAAACGAATAACATTTTCATAATTAAAGTTTTTACTTAATAGCGATTTACATTCTTTGTAAACATCATTTGCAGAAATGTTTTCCATGCAAATAGGATTTGCACACCCGATAAAAATATCATTTCCATAACACGGACTGCATTCTACACGGCTTTGAATATATCTGCAAAATGGCAATTGGGGTGAAAGTAATTTTGAATTGCTGGGACCAAAAATACACACTGTCGGGATAGTGAGTGCGTAAGAAATGTGGAAGGGAGCAGAGTCATTTGTAACAAAAAGCCGGCACAATTTCATTAAATATCCCGTTTCATTAAAAGAATATTGGCCGCTTAAATCAAAAATAGCATCATTAAGTTCATCTTTTAGTGTCGTGTTTATTTTACGATCATCCATCGATCCAAAAAGCAGAAATCCATAACCGTCTGCAGAAAGCAATTTTGCCAGTTCAATAAATTTTTTAGCACCCCATTGTTTTATCAATACCGTATCGCGGGGATTTTTCCCGCCGCCGCAAAAAAGTCCAATTACATTAGATTTGTATTTTTCGAGAAAAGTACTCAGATTTTCAGGAATGCATACTTCTTTTATCTGAAAATCGAGCTTAGTTCCATTGCATGGTATGCACAATGGCTCTAACAATGTATTATATGCTCTGGCGGCATAATCGTTTTGTAGCACTGAAGGACTGATTTTGTGGGTAATAAAACTGCTATTGCCGAATCCGACCCTCGTTGGCGCCCCTATTAACCATGAAAGAAAATGTATATATTTTGATGCGCTGAAAATAATGATAGCTTCAAATTTGTATTTTCTTAATTCTAGTATTAAAGGGATAATTTTATATAATTTTTTTCCAAAAAGTGCATCATCGTCTAATCGAAAAGTTTTTATAAGGTAAGGATTATTGTACAGCGCTTCTGACGACCACCTACCGGTAAGATAATAAATCTTATTTGCCGGGTTATTTTTGTAAATTGCATGTATTGCCGGAGTCGTAAGCAATACATCACCGAAAGCATGCGTCTTGATTAATAAAATATTACTACTCATCTGCTTTGCTGCCATTCATCATAACGTTTAATGGCAGCATCCCTAACCACTCGTCCTAAAACTATTCCTGCAGGTTTCCGGAGGAAACAGGAAAATATTATTCTATCGCCCACGTATCAGCCTTTCTCTTTAACAGTCTTTTTATTGAATCTCTCATGAAGTATAAAAAATTGACTATGTATTTGTGCTTCATTGTTTTTAGCATTGGTTTGGATACGAGTATCCACATGATCCGTCGTGGAATGGTACGGCAATAGAGATAAAAAAGAAAGTTAATATAACTCTTTTTTCGGGATTCAAATTGTCGTGTCATGTTGATGATAAGTCCTTTTTCCTGAGCCTTTTTTTGTAATTCGGTGCCAGGAAGAAAAATAAGGGAAAATACGTTCAGGTGATATGGTCTGGGAAATTTCTGAATCATATGCAGGGTTTCAATTAGGTCTTCTTCCTCTTCGAATGGATTATCAATAATAAAATCGTAGAAGGGCATTAATCTTCCCTTAAATTGGTGAATCAGTCCTACAGCATCCAAAACTTTGTCGGTAGAAGGGCCTCTTTTATACAGTTTTCTGGTTTTTTCGCTACCTGTTTGTATGCCAATTTGTAATTCATTCATGCCTGCATCAACAAGGATTTCCAGCTTCTTTTTATTGACATCGTGTGCATGGGCAAGACAGCGGAAAGGCAAACCGATTTCATTTCTATATAAAGCGGCATATTTTTCTAACTGGTCTTCTTTCAAAGCAAAAAAATTGTCGTCGCAAAACGTTATTGCCTGCATCCGTGGAAAGCGGAATTTCATTTCTTTCAGTTCACCAATTACGTTTTCTGCGGTGCGAAATCTCAAATACCCGCTATCCGAATAAAGGGCTTTAAAAGTGGAACAATAAGTACAGCTATACGGGCATCCTCGTGAAGAAAGGGTTTGATAAACGGTTTTCCCCGCTATTTTTAAATGCGCCTGCAATAATTCCCCGGTCATTTTGTGCATGGTTTTTCCATCCCACAGGTAATGTCCCTCCAAAGAATAATCGGGGTATGGCAATGAATCAAGATCTTCAATAATAGGGGCAAGCCTGTTTTTTTTGAAATTTCCGTCTTTGAAAAACCAAAATCCGTTCAAGTCGTAATAATTATCGTTTTTTGCCATGGCGTTTAAAAGATTTTTTATTGCAATTTCCGCTTCACCTATGCAGACAATATCAGCAAAGCCTGCCGCATCTTCCGGCCTGGCAGAGATATGCTTTCCTCCCCACATTATAGGCGCCCTTATTTTGTTTCGTATTGCTTCGGTAAGCGCCTTAACCGCATTGAAATGACAAGAGAAAAATGATATTCCCACAAAGAATGAATCATGGGTCATCTCTTTTATAGCATCCGATAATAAGCTTATAGAATGGGTATCCATCTGTTTTAAGATATGGGGCGTAAAAATAATTTCGGTGGAAAACCCTTCTTTTCTCAAAGATGATGAAAGGATTCTAATGCCATATGCCATTAAATCATCG
Organism: uncultured Candidatus Kuenenia sp.; assembly: GCF_900696675.1. Classification (NCBI taxonomy): domain Bacteria; kingdom Pseudomonadati; phylum Planctomycetota; class Candidatus Brocadiia; order Candidatus Brocadiales; family Candidatus Brocadiaceae; genus Candidatus Kuenenia; species uncultured Candidatus Kuenenia sp. The sequence goes on from NZ_CAADGZ010000010.1 coordinate 12,456, forward strand.
TATGGTGCGATAAAGGTGACTTTTTTGTTCATGGTGAGAAAATACCTCCCGGTATATAGATATTAATCATAGTCAGACAATTAAGGTTTTCGAAAAATGAATAGTTGTAAATTTTAAATAAAATTCATTATTTTTATAGAGTAAGGAGTTTTTTCTAATTTAACCCCCCCAAATCCACTCCTAATAAATGGGGCTTCTTACTGTTAGATTTGTTATTTCTAACAATTTTTTATTTTACCAGGGCTTTGTCCTGATTGATAATCAATCAATCAATCAATCAATCAACAATAATACTACCGATGTGGGGTGGCTCGGTTTTGTTTTTATATAAATACCAGAGGTAGTGACTGGGATGTTCTTTGACGAACTGTTCCATTAAACTGCCAAACTTTAAGACGACAAGTTTTTCCGGTGTACCTTTATCATTGCCATCGTCGGGGATGATTTCATTGCCTATAATAATGCGGTGTTTACCGTTTTTTCCCCTTACCGTAAAAACAGGCAATATTGGGGACTTTGTTCTTTCTGCTATTTTTATAAGGGAGGGGGATAGACGTATCTTCCTTCCTAAAAAAGGTACTGAAATTCTATTAGGGTCCAAAATTCCATCAAGTGACATAACAAGTATTTCGTTATTTTGTAACACACGGTATATTTGCCTTGGAGTGCTTCCTATGTAAAAAAAATTGGCGGGCAGGCTTTTTTCACATTGATATTCAATTTGCATGGTTTTATTCTTTACCATCGACTTGTCTTTGCCGGTCAGATCGATAGGATTTGCGGCAACCTGCGTTATTTTATATCCTTTATACCCCAGGCAGGGGAGTATCATTTTATATGACCCAAAATGGCAAAGCGCAATTATCACGCCCTTACCTTTTTTCAAGGCGTTCTCTAAATGTTCCATACCGGTAATGGTGCAAAGTTCTTCGGCCTTCTTTTTATTTAATCTTGGGAATGACCATATTTCAAAGAGATCTTTTCTGAAATTACGAAGGGTTTCCAGGATGATTTCTTTCATTTCCGGGCTGGTAAATGTTCCTTTGCCAAATAACAATTCCAGCTCACCCTTCATGACTACAGCTTTTTCTCCATGTGACGTCAGCGCTGCAAGGCAGTTGGCAAGGCTATGTTTTAATTTTAAAGGCAAGTAAGGTATTGTGTATCGAAGGGTATATAAAAAAAACACCTTTGCCGCTTCAGAAAAATGAATAGTTCCTTTCATAAATATTTTATGATTAAAAGTTATTTTGAATAGGAGAGAATATATTTCTGTTAATAACTAAATTTGGTTAATTATTATTACTGTTTTAGATGTTTTTAGATGTTTGAATCTGCCGAAAGCCTCCTCGATTGTTTCTTTAGAAGTTTTATGTAGTTTTGCTGTTAAAAGGACAACATTTGCCGTTGCAGAGAGAAACAGGGTGTCGTTACAGGCAATAACAGGGTCGGCATCAATAATAATATGTTCATAGTCAAGATTGTTTAACTGTTCTGGCAGTCCATCGATCATGGCAATAGCCGGGATATCGGTAATTTCTTTCATAAGTAAAACATCAATGCCATAGATATCATTGCTTCTTATAAGGTCTTTAAGGGTTATTTTTTTATCCACCGGAAGAATATCTTTTCCCTGCAAATGCCAATCATCTGTTGAAGAAATATTAAGTAAGAGGGTTTTTTTGCCGGAAACGGTTAATTCTCTTGCCACCAGAAGAGCGAGTGTAGATGTCCCTACTTCTTCCTCCGCTCCGGTGAAAAGAATTGATCGTGCAATTGTCTCGCCTGAAACTACCTTTATGCCGGAAATAATGTTCCAGACGGAACGTCTGATGGTGTTGTTTTTCAATACTTTTCTGACAAAATTCCGCTGTTTAAGCAATAACAGTTCATCTCTTAATGTAGGGAAATAACGAAGCAGTCTTTTCGGGATAATGTTGAAGCCAAATATCTTTTTATACCTTGGCAAACCATAGAGCAGATTTCCCTGAAAGGCCTTTTGTGCTTCTGCAAGCGTTTTTATAGATTTGTCGACAGATTCTTCCAGAAGGATTATTGAAAATGCTATGATAGTACTAAGAAACATGGAGATAGCTAAAAATTTTACCCTGTTCGGAAAATAAGGAGAAGAAATTGTTGATGCATCTGCGTAATTAAGGACGGCCAAGTTTGAAGGGCTCATGTTTAGCAATATTTCGGCGTCTGAAATGCCCTTTGTCAAGTTTGTGTACTCGGTATTTAAAGAAGATTGCTGACGTTCTATTTTATTAAACAATAGTTCTATTTTCTTTACATTGAGCATTTTTTTGTAAATGATATCGGTTATATTAAGCAGTATCGCGTCAGTTATTTTATAAATTTCCAGGTTTATTTTTGTATCATAATAACGTTTTTCCAATTCAGCATAATACGAGTTTCTGGAAAAATTTTCGTCTCCCAAAATTCGTTCTATTTCTTTATGTATTGCCTTTTTATATTCTGCTATTTGCATTCTGGACGCAACAATATCGGGGTGTGCTTCGGTAAAGTCAACCTTCAGTTTAGCAATAGTCGTTTCAAGTGTTACGATTTCCTGTTTATATGTTTCTAATGTAGGATTTCTTTCGATAGCCTTGCTGGATAAATATAGTTCCGGAATTAATGTAATAGTTTTGGTTACCTCTTCTAACACCTTTTTCTCTTCTTCCATTGTTTTAGTATTTTGATGAACCAGGTCAAGATAGCTGTAATATTGCTTGAGTCCCTCTTCTATTTCCATGGTGACATCAATAATTCCGTATTTTTTCCTGTATCTGTACAACCTTCTTTCCAGTTTTCTTAATTCTTTATTTACGTACGCTAGCCGCACTTTCATTGCTTTTTGTGCCAATCTTGCCTCGTCTTTGAAAATATCCGCATAAAGTATCATAAACGCGTCAACCGCAGCATTCGCAACATTCCCTGCCCGTTCAGGAGTGGAGGAGTATCCAGATACTTCTATAACGTCACCGCTTTCTACTACGTCAACACTAATCCCTTCCCTGCTGAAAAAAAGATTAAATTCACTTCCGATGATAAATTTATCAGGATCAACCAACCGTTCCTTTTCATCGGTAATATGCAAGGTTGAAATAATCCTTTTCATGGATTTAGGATTTTTTAGCATTGCAAAGAATGTGTTATCCAGTTTATTTTTGTCAGAATATTCGAACTTGCTAATGTTTGTTGGTAATGCAAGATATTGCGTTTGTGTTGCATTTGTATGCATCCAGAGCTGCGAAGAGGCCTTGTATACCGATCGGAAAGAAAGGGATAACAATAGTGGCAGTAATGTGAAGGCGAGCACAATAACGATAATAATTTTCTTTCTTCTGGAGATAACATCAAGAAATTGTTTTAAGAGCGACATTTTAGGGTATCCAATCTTTCGTTTTCTAATCTTTTATTGTTTTCACGGTCAATTACAATTGCCATGGCATGTCCGATTCCTAAATAAAACCATAAGGGCAAAAAGGTATGGGAAAAAGAGGTGACTGCATTAAGCAGTAATGTTGCTAAGCCTGAAATGTAAATTTGCATCCATTTTTTGTATTCGGATGAAATACAGGCAAGGTATGCATGGATAAACCTCTTGCAAGAGAGTACCAAAAACCAAAGCCACAATAACACGCCAGGTAATCCATACTCTGCAAATATATGAACATAGAGATTGTCAAAACTGATTTCCGGGTCGAGATACGAAAAAAATCCGCCAGATCCATCACCTAAACCATAATGGTCCTTTATAGAAAGAATACCTTTCTTCCAGCGTTTTATCCTCGAACCGAGAGATGATGATTCATCGGTAGTTTCTGTTGACGTTTTAGAGGTGTAATCCAATGCCTTCGCAAAATCATTGGTAGGGATTCTTGATAGAAAAAATCCAATTATGATAAGAGAAAAAATAAGCGTCCATACAATGATAATACGCTTGTTGACCGAGGCATTTAAAAGGGAAAAGATATAAAGTCCGCATAGTAATGAAAGTAACGGCCCTTTGCTAAGTGTCGTTAATAGCGCTACAAACATAGAGAGCGCTGCGATTGACAGGAATACCCTGGTGATTTTGTTTCCCGTGTAAATAAATCCGAGCAACAACATGAGCGATAATGAAAGGTAGTATGCGGTGGCAAGTGGATGCATGAATCCTTGTCCGCGTAACATTTGTTCAGGATTGAATACAAAACGAACCAGATGTTCATTATAATGATACAATATATCTTCTATTGTTTTATTCGATAGGAGAGAATAGTAACAAACAATGCTGCTGACAAAACCCATACCAACAAAAAAGGCGATTGCTATTTTAATTTTTAGAAAACTGTTTAATGTTACTATGGTCAGGAAAAAGAAGCATATGGCGATAAAAAACATTGCCATATAGTATATTCCCATTGTTTTTTCAGTGCTCCAGAGAATGGAAATTATTCCCCATAGATATAATAATATCAGCGGGAGATATCTTTTGATCTGAAAGTCTTCAGTTGAAATCCTTAAACCGCGCGATATAAACCAACAGAGTAAGCAATAAAGTATGAACGGTTCTGAAATAGTGAAAAATGTTCGATAATCGCCCCAGAGCCTGATTTCAATGCTGATATAAGAAGTAAGGAGTATCGCAAAAAGATACGGAATATGCGGCTTCAAAATAGAAATGGTTGCCACGGAAGTAATGCCGAGCAGGATGAGGGTTGCCAGGGGGTTGATAAATGCTGTGGAAGATATTGCCATGCCAAAAGGGATAACAATAATCCATCGGTAGATGTTTAGTTTTTTATTGTGCGTAAGAGAATAATTCATCTATGGTTTATGGTGCAGGATACATCATCCCGGCCGTTTTTTTGAAAACGGCCAGGACTATTGTATTTCACAAGGTGGTTCAATGTTGTGTTTTATCTGCAAAAGGTTTTTGTAAACTGCTGATTGAGGCTGCAATTGTTTCCGCTTTTTGCTTAATCTGCTTTATACTGTCAGAATCGATATAATCCAGCCGTTCGGCAACTTGAAGATACGTTTCCAGTTCTGCAATGGAGCCGTTTGCAATGGAAAGATGATTGAAAAACTCTTTGGGATTTTGCATTGCCTGTCCCTTTGCAATAGTTGCCGGGATTGATGCAGCAGTGCGTTGTAACTGTCCAGCCAGCGCATCATTTTTCCCCTGCGGAATCTCTTTTGTAAGATTATAGCATTCTACTGCTAAGTCCATTGAGCTTTGCCACACTTCCAAATCGCGATAAGATTTACCGCTAATTGTCGTTGGAAGATTATCAGAGGATTGTCCGCGTTGCGGCGGCATTTGTCCTCCAGGCATAGGCTGTCCACGATGCGGGCCGTTTCCGGGTTGTCCTCCCATGTCAGGGCCTTTAGGCTGCATCGGACGTCCGCCCGTTGGCGACTGTCCATATCCACCTGGCATTTGTGGGGTTTTTCCTGTCGGTGGTTGTTCTTTGCTATCCACAATCTCAGAGACGGATGATTCATCGTCATCATCTATTTCATCTGATACATATTCCGTATCGCCACTCTTTTTGCCCTCGACGAACACGGGGATGGAAGATATTTCCACCGGAAGGGTTTTTCCTGAAGATATCAGAGTCTTTGTGTTAAAAATATTTTTTGATGCAGAGTGTAGCTGTTTTCCTTCAGAGACATTTGGTATCGCTTCCGTTACTGTATATTTGCTGTTTTCTGCGACTTTCAAGTCTATTGTCGTTTTCCCGTTTTCTTTTTCGTACCATAGCACATAAACGTCTTTCTCTGCCTGTGGGAATTTATATGCGTATATGCCGTTTTTGCCATTAGAGATTGCCGCTACATTGTTCCAATCTGAATTTTTAAGTTTTTCCGTCATTAGCCTGTAGGTATAGAATCCGAGTTTTTTCACTCCATATCCAGGATCGCCGGCGCAATTGCCGTCATATATCAAACCGGTGTATTCAAACATTGATTCACAATCAAATGGTGGCCAGCCTTCCACAAGCGCCCATGCCCAGAATACTTTTTTAATGCCATAACTGAGTGGATAGACATACCGTTTTATCACCTGAATTGCCTGACCCTTTTCTCCCTCTTTACTGCTGGCGCCCGTTTCGGTCATCCATACGTCAACATTAGTCAAGCCGCTTTCATCGAGGGCATTGCGTAATATTTTATAGGTGGTATAAGAATCTATAATGCTGTCGTCAAACCAGTGGAAATCAAATATATCGATAGAATCCTTGTCAAGCGCTCTAATTACCGGAAGCCAAAACTCATTTAATATTTCAGTCCTCATTTTTGGCGGTGGACTTACTATTCCACCACTAAGTACCTTTGCGTTTTTGTCTGCGCTTTTTATTGCGCTTGAAGTGATATTGATGAGTTCCACATATCCCTTCCATTCACTTCCTTTTTGGGTTTGACCGCCCATCCTGTCAGAGCCAGGTGGTTGCCCCCTTTGTCCGCCCATAAAGCCGGGTCCCTGTGGTCCGCCTCTTTGACCCATTCCAGGCGGTGGTCCACCTTGTCTTCCGGCGCCTGCCCCTTGTCCGCCAGCTCCAGGTCCACCACCTTGCTTCTTTTTAACCTGAATAACGGGTTCATTTTCAACCTGCCAGTATTTTACAGGATTTTTGAGCCCCGGCATATCGTCTTTGCCGTCTCCATCATATCGTTCTACAGCTTTTTTTACGAATTCAATGTAAGCCTCTTTTGCCTGTGGAACAATAAACTCCCATGTGCCAGGTCGTAATAGCTTTGTGTTAACATTAATGGTAACAACAATGTTCATTTCTTCAGGAATTCTCTTTAAAAAATTATCAGGGATCGTCCAGTTGTATTTTCCCTGTTGAATAGATTCTTTATCCCTCTGCACAAAAGACCAGTCTAAAACGGGGTTTGACTGACGTTCCCATTTAACGCCAAGTTCTATTGCGGTTGAATAAGGCGGATTATCTCCCGTGATGCCGTCAAATTCGAAATTCTTTCTTTTTGCCAGCATTTCCTCATTGCTTTTTCTTTTTGGTGGATAAAAGGAGGTGGTAAATCCAAAAGGAGAATCGAGAGCCGCCTCATCCCATGCATGAACAATTGATCCCTCGAAAAAACCGAAAGAGAATATCAGCAGAAGTGTCGTTATACTGCAAATAAATCGCTGTGCTTTTTGCAACATCATAAAGCCCTCCTAATTAATGTATGTTTTATTTTACCTTTAATAGATTCAGTTACAGATGCCATAGCCAGTACAATCCTGTCTAAAAACTGTAAAGACGGATTTAAATAAAATAAAGTTTTGACGTCATTGGCATTTGCAGGAAGAAGTGACTTTCCAGGTGATATAATGCCCTGTTTCATCGCAACACGGTATATTTCTGTGTCCGGTTCTAACCGTATCCATCCAATTTGGACGTTAACGTTTCTTTTTAAGATTTTCTTAGCCGCAAGAGAAAGGAATTTGTAAAAAAGCATTTTTATCATTCCAAAATAGGTTTCTCCGGGTGAGTTTATAAACATGGTAATAATAAATTTGGTATCCTTAATTACGGGATCAGTGGTAATGATTTTCAATATGTTCCAAACATCTCTTTCCTTTATGCCTTTTCTCAGAGAAATTAATGAAGATGTCGATAATCCGTCAGGTGAAAAAGAAATTCCGCTGCAGCCGGCGTTTTTTAATAAGTGTAAAAAATCTTTCGTAACGCCCCTTACATCTAGCCAGCACATCCACTTGATTTCATCCTGAAGATTCCGTTTCATTATTTCTTTACATATGCCGATGGCATGTTCCAGCGGTTTGTTGAAAAGGGAGTCGGCAAACATAAACTGCCGTATTCCGTACGAATGAAGTAGGTTTTCTATCTCGTCAACCACATTTGCAGGAGGTCGTGACCTCAAAAGGTTGCCGTTTAATGCCGGGTAGTTGCAATATGCGCATTTTAACGGACAACCCCTCTGGGTTTGAATTCCGATTGCAGCTTCTCCGTTTATATAGGGGATTGGATTAACAATATCTCTTCCTGGCGCCGGGAATTTTTCAAATTGGGGAAGTGTCCTTGTGCCTGTGTAATAAACAACCCCGTTTTTGCGGTAATATACGCCTTTCACTTTATCCGGATGGTCAAGATTGTCTGTAAGCTCAGATAATGTTTCCTCTCCTTCCAGATATACGCCATAATCTATTTCTGGATTGGTATTCATTATTTCCTGTGCAAACATTGAAAATCCGGTACCGCCGGCAACAATGTGGGTGGATGGGCATCTTTTTTTTATAGTGCGCAAAAGATGTTGAAAATCCCCGTAATAGTTTAGAGGGTTTTTCCTCGATTGATTGTCGATATTTCTTAGTGAAATACCAATTATCTGCGGACTAAACCCATTGATTTCTTTTATTAAATCATCGATTGGATTCAAAGAAAGATTCGGGTCGTAAATCCGTACTTCATGTTTGGTGAGAAAGCTTGCGATATATGAAATTCCCAATGGATATACCGGAGGGAAAACATCTCCTTTAAGATATGATTGTACTAATAAAATTTTCATATTGAGCAAAAAAGGAATTTTTTTATATTATTCAAGTGATAGTTAACAGGGAAATTTAATCGAAATAGCCAAGGTCCGTAAGCCGTTCTGCGATCTTTTGGCTGTCTTCATCGGAATAAACATCTTCATCTTCCGCTGCAAATGCACACGCTTTATCATCGTATTTCGCTGATTTTTCAGCAAGGAACTCTTCGGTAAATATCTCATTTAAAATTCTTCCGTCTATAGAATTTGGCACAGTAACATCCATTGTGTAAAGTACGGTAGGCAAAAGATCGATGATTTCAGCCTTCATGTTTGTAATGCCTTTTTTTACATGGGGAGATTTGTATACGAATATTCCATTCGGCGCATGATCTCCACACAATTGTTTGTAAGGTTGAATGACGCCGTGTTTCCCTCCGGATCTCAGTTTTTCGTAAAGAGTTTTTATGCTGTTATATTTCTCATTCCACATGATGATGAGATCCGGCGCCTTATCTAAATATTCACCGTAAAAAACCTCCTCTTTCCTGAAAATAGTTTTAATTACAGGTTTTCCATTTTCAGGATCGGCAAGAAGACTCAGCTTACGTATGATTTCTTCCCTTATTGATTCATACTCTTCTCCAAGGCTTACAATGCCATAGGGTTCTTTTCCTTTTACATTGATAAAAATGTTTCCCCATGTACCGAGGAAATAGGCGCGTGTTTTTGACCAGTCAATATAGTGGTCAAACAGGATTTTATCCGCTTTTTTCAGATATCTTCTTTTTAACCTCTTATAGAAATCTTTTATTTTTAAAACAGGAGATTCTTTCTTTAAAACAAGGAACCCGTTTTCAAGTAACCATCGGTTTACATCAACGCTTTTATATATTCCATGCATGCCGTGATCGGACATGGCAATAATGCTCGTTGATTCGTCTACCTTATCCAGGAGCCTGCCAATAGCATCGTCAACCCTTTTGTAAATAGTATATATAGCATTCTCCGTCCCTGGGGAATATCCAGGGTGTTTTTTGTCGTAATATCTCCAAAAAGAATGCTGCACCCTGTCTGTTGCAGTAAATACAACCATAAAAAAATCAACCGGGTATTTTTCCATCATGTAGAGGGCCGTCTTTTCCCGCGCCTCTATCATGTCAATCATATGAGCAATATATTTTCCAGGGTTGTTCATTAAAGCCGGGTTGTGCTCCATATCAACAATATAATTACCTATTGCCGCCTTTAATTCGTTTTTTAATGCTCCGGGATAGGTAAATTCGCTGTTTGTATCCGGTGTATCTAAACCGGAAATCATAAACCCGTTAACCTTATCAGGCGGGTATGTGCCTGGAATATTTATTATTGTTGTTGTATAGCCTTCCTGATTAAGATACCGCCAGATAGGCTGCGCTTTGCAATGGGTTCTGTTCATGAAATGAATACTTTGGTCTGTTTTCGATTTTTCTATAAAATCAAATATCCCATGTTTCCCTGGATTTACGCCGGTAAAGAAAGAAGGCCATGCTACAGGACTTACCGGCGGTACAGAAGATTCCAGGACGCCGGAACACCCATTGTCTATCAATGATTTTAAATGCGGCAACCTTCCCTGTTCCAGCCATGGGGCAACAATATCAAAAGTTGCGCCGTCAATGCCTATTACAAAAACCTTTTCATTATTCTTCATAAAATACCTTTACGAGTTTGAAACTGCATAAAATACTTTTGCGTTGCATGGTAAATAAATAATTGCTATAAAGCTTAAAAGTCAAACGGCAATCCGTAACAGATACTGTTTTTAGCAGATATTTTTTTTACTTTTGGAGATGTACTGTATCTGGATTGTATGAAGCGGCGAATATAACACAATTCCCAAAGACATTCCATTTTATATTTACATTTTCAGAATTATAACCAGAATATGTATCCTGCGCATATAACTCCCTCCAAAATAATCCATAAATTTATTGCTAAATTAAGCGATATCAATCTGCGTGAACTTCTTAAAAGCGGTTTTGTTTCTTTTGTTTTCAAGATCTCGGGAATACTGGCTTCTTATTTATTAATGTTGTTAATTACGAGGAAATATGGCGCTCATACCGCAGGGATATTCACCCTTTTTATTACATTTTTGAATATTTGCACCGTATTGGGCAGGCTTGGAATAGAGACTACATTATTAAGATTTATCGCCGAATATTCTTCTCAAAACAAAAATGCTCTTATTGCCGATATTTATGTGAAAGCGCTGAAAATAATTATTCCCGTTAGTGTTTTTATCAGTATCCTTTTATATTTCCTTTCTCCCTATATTGCCAGAAACCTGTTTAACAAAACATACCTGTCTGCATATTTTCAGATAGTATCATTCATGATACTTCCAATGGTTATTATCTTTATAAATTCAGAAAGTTTGCGGGCGCTGAAGAAGATTAAAGAATACGCATTTTTACAGGACCTGGCCATACCACTTTTTTCAGTGTTCCTACTGGTGATATTTCTCTTTTTCAGCAGAGGGAAATATATGCCGTTTGCTGCATATGCTGTAAGTATTTCTATGGTATTTTTTCTGTCGGTATTCCTATGGCTGAAGAAATTAAACGTTACTCGTGTGTTACCTGAAGCAGGCATGAAATACACAACTCTCTTTACTATATCATTGCCTATTTTAATATCGAACTCGTTATGTTTATTTATGGGATGGACGGATAAAATACTGCTTGGCGCTTTTAAAACGGAAAGTGATGTGGGAATTTACAATGTCGCTTTCAGATTATCAATGCTGGCAAGCATTCCCCTTTTCGCATTTAATAGTATTGCCGCGCCTAAGTTTGCCCAATTTTATGGGAATGGCGATATTGCATCCCTTGCAAAACTAGCCCGGCAGGTAACAAAACTTATTTTCTGGGTAACAACCCCAATACTGATTATGTTTTTTGTATTTCCATCATTTTTTCTCAAAATCTTTGGTGAAGAATTTGGGGCAGGGAAAAACGCCTTAATAATGATGACTGCCGGGCAGATGGTAAATATCATGTCGGGTCCCGTTGCATATATTTTAAACATGACGGGAAAACAAAAAATTTTCCGTAATATAATGTTTCTGGTAGCAATAATAAATATCACACTCAATGTATGGCTTATTCCTAAATATGGTATAAGCGGCACTGCATTTACAAATATGGTGAGTGTTATGCTGTTAAATATCTTGCTCTTTATTGCTGTCAGGTATTATTATAAATTCTCTACCTTTTCAATTACCAACGTTTTTAATATAAAGAGAGGGGCATGAGTTTCAGAGCAAAAGCTGACAGATTCTGCCACACCCCATATTTTAGTTCACAGGGATGTTAATTGTGGTTCCGCCGCCAGCATCTGTTTTGCCATGTGTCAATACGTCCTTTACCTGCGGATATAAAATTATACCGCTTTCAAAACCAATGATAGTGCTGATTATTTGCTGAAAATAAGAAAAATACCTTGCGACGTTTGCGATAACCATTGTTGGCACAAATATTATATCCCCGTGTTCCAGCATCATATTTTGAGAAAAATCCCCCTTCTTCCACACATCTTTTGTATTTAAGGCGTAAATCGTTGGTTTGCCTTCACCCCGTCTCATTAAAATTACATTTTCCAGTTTTGCGTTGCTTGTTGCTCCGCCTGCCCTGGAAATCGCTTCTATAACACTGATGTCCGTATCAAGCACAAAAAATCCAGGAGAATTAACCTCTCCGATCACGATGGTCTTTTTACTTTGTATGCTGGTAACATTAACCAGTACCTGCGGATCGACAATATAATGGGATAGCCTTTTTTCCAATTGTTCTCTGAGGTCAAAGGCGCCGACACCGGCAACCTGCACGTCTCCGATTAACGGGAACATGATTTTTCCCGAATTGTTTACCCTTACGGATCTTTGAAGATCGTCATGCCGGTAAACGGAGATTTCCACTGAATCGCCTACTCCCAGTATAAACTGGGATATCTTTATCGTATTTAACCGTTCGAATTCTTCACCTTGATCTACAGGCGCTGCAGGATTTTCGACGACAGGCTTTACCCCTGTGGAGGCGCAACCGTTTAAAAAAACTAAAAGCAAGATGAATGCTGTCAACAGCATCGGAGTGGTGCATTTTTCTTTGTCATACGTAACTGCACAAGTATTTACCGTTTTCATTTGAGTGTAACCTTTTTGTTAATTGTAATAGTTCACTTTGAATGTAAATTTACGAATATGTATTCGGCATAATACAGGTCGCTCCTACGGAGCTTTCTTTCTATTTTTGCACTAATCTCTACAAACAGATCGCTCCTATGGAGCTAATAGATAATATGTTTTTCAAAAACTAAATTGATACTTGGATTTTAACTTTAAATATTTTGCCAGAAAATGCAAAGAAATTACTTATAAGATATTAAATCTTACTTTATTAACCAGGGAAACTTAGCATGACGTCATCGATTATATATGTATTAAAATCTTTCCATCTGTCCTTTCGGAAGAAGCCTTGATTGCCTCCATTATTCCTGCAAAAGGGTATCTTGCAGTGATCATTTTGTCCAGCTTAAGCCGCCCGGTTGCGATAAGTTTAATAATGGAAGGAAAGATTGCGTATCCTGAATGCCCTCTTGCCCCAACAATTTTATTTGCGCCGGATACAAGATGATCCAGATGCATCGATGTTGTTGTCGCCGCGCGTCCAAGGTATATTATTTTACCGTTAATCGCCATGGATTTTTCCATTTCGGGAATGGTGGCAGGTGCTGCACCGGCTGCTTCTATTTGTATATCAGCGCCCCAGCCTTTTGTTATCTCCATTACCTTTTCTCCGGAAAGACAATCGCGCATTTTATTTGTGTTAAAAGCGTAGTCTGCCCCCATCTCTAATGCAATATTCGCCCTTTCATCTATTATGTCAAAGGCAATAATCTGGCTTGCGCCTGCAATCTTTGCTAATGCAATAGCGCCTAATCCAATAGGGCCTGTGCCATATACGACTACCGTGGCACCAGGCTGAAATCCGCCCCCAACAATAAACAGCCCATTGTATGCGCAGCCCACAGGTTCAATAAGGGCGCCAATATCAAATGCCTCGTCTTCTGAATATATTTCCCGAAAATCATTAATTTCCCAGCAATATCTTTCATTTATTGCAATATATTCCGCAAAAGCGCCGTCTGCGCTTAATCCCATTAATTTGATATATTTGCATTGATTGGGCGAACCACTCCTGCATGCATGGCACATGCCGCACCACATAATGCTTTCAGCGGCGATCCAATCGCCTTTACTGACGTTTCGCACATTTTTACCTGTCTGTTCCACTATTCCAGACAACTCATGTCCGATGATGCGGGGGAGTTCCGTCACGCCTGAGAATATGATATATCCGTCTTTATCAGTTTCGTAAAGATGGGTATCTGATCCGCAGATTCCGCAGCTTTTTATTCGCACAAGAATTTCGTCGTCTTGCAGGTTAGGTACCGAAACGTCTTTTACTTCAAATTGCGTATGCTGCCATACCTGGCTACCCACATTTGCCCGTTTTTTGGCCTGTTCTTCATTGCTTAACGGGTAGTTCTTTCTGGGATTCCATTCTCCATCCACAATCAGCGCTTTCATACATGCTCCAGGATTAAAATGTTTTTATTTATTTTACCGCTGCCGCTTTTGGGGATATCTTTCCTGATTTCGATTATTCTTGGGAGTTTATAATGAGGCAACCGGTCTTTACAAAAATTCAGGATTTCGTGTTCTTTTACATTCTCCCCCGGCTGAAGCACGGCAACTGCCTTTGGTATTTCTCCCCTCAATCTGTCTTTTACAGAAATAACCGCTATTTCTTTTATAGAAGGATGTTCCAGCAAAACGCGCTCAATTTCCTGCGGATACACCTTTAATCCGGCGACCTTCATCATCCCCGATTTTCTCTCTATAAAATAAAAATAGCCGTTTTCGTCCTTCATTCCAAGGTCGCCGCTGTGGTACCATCCGTCTTGAGAACAGGTATTGCCGGCATTGCCATAATAATTTTGCACAACTGCCGGTCCTTTGAAGATCATCTCTCCGATTTCTCCATGAGTAAGTTCATTATTATTTTCGTCAACAATTTTTATCTCATATGTTGGACATGGTTTCCCGATTGAGCGTTTTGGGATATCGTCGCCAGGGCGATTGGCAATAGCGATTCCGGTAGTTTCGGTACTGCCCCATACGGGAATAATCGGGACGCCTGTTTTTTGTTTAAATTTTTCTATAAGGTTTGTACGGGTGTACATGCCCCCGCTTTCCGGAATTCTGAGAGAACTAACATCAAACATTCCATGTTCGAGAACATCCAGTAAGTTTTCATACAAAGGGGCAAGGCCCATCATACAGGTTACTTTACAGGATGAAATTGCATTCGCTATTGATTTGGGATAAATCTTTTCAACAAGCGTAATCGTTCCACCAAGGAAAAGCGAACGGGCAAATATTTCATGGGGATGGGCAAAGGGGGCAAACATGCAAAGATGTATATCATCACTCTTCAATCCCAGTATGTCGATTGCGGCAATGGTATTCCAATATATGTTGGAATGTGTAGTTTCCGCCCCTTTTGAATTTCCCGTAGAGCCTGATGTATAATTTAAATAAACAACCTCATGCGTCTGAATGTCAAGATTAGGGTTATCTGTTTTCCCGCCGTTTATAATATCATTCCATGGTATGCCGCATCCCGTATATTCCCCCACAAGAATAATGGGTATATCGGTATTTTGAGGCAAGGCCCGAATTGCTTGTTCAATATGCGTGCTGTGGACTATCAAACACGCAGGCATAATATTTTTGAAAATGGCGCGTATGCCTTCTTCTGTCAGCTCGTAATTAATTGGCGCAACTATGGCCCCGGCTTTGGCGATTCCCATGAAGCTTATCACAAGTTCAGGAATTCTTGGGAGCATTAAACCTATCCGGTCGCCTCTTTTCACTCCTATGTTCAACAATTCATTTGCCAGGCTGTTTGCCAACGTGTTGTATCCATGGTAATTGATCTTTTTGTGATGATAGATGATGGCCGTTTTATTCGGAATCTCAGCGGCATAGCGTTCTAATATTTCCGGTAAAGTGCAACATACTTCTTTTATGTATTGCAATCCTTTCTGTCTTTTACGGAGCGGAAACCTGCTTTTTCTTTTCTTTGTTGTTAAGATGTTTTTAATCATTTCTCATCACCAATAGATTTTGACTTGTATAGTACTGACTAAAACATATTCGGACGTTTTCAAATAGTTTCCAGCAGAAGCTGATTTATTGGGTATATTATAATTTTATTTTTACTAAAGGATATGACGTCTGTCACATTTAAAAGAAATTATATCAATAAATTATTGGCATGTTCTCTTAAAATGACTTTTCTACCTTTGTAAGAGACAAGTGTATTGTTATCCTTAAGCACTTTAATAATTCTCGTGATTGTTTCCCGTGATGCCCCGACCATGCTGGCAATTTCTTTGTGAGTTGGTGCATGTGATATTTCAATGCCGGCATTTGTTTTTTCACCCTGCTCAAGTTTTAACTGTTGGAGTAATTGTATTGTTCTGCCGCAAACGTCCAAAAAAGCCAAACTTTCAATCTTCTTATTTGCATGTCTGAGCCTTGAGCATATTTCGGTAAATATTTTTGTCAATAAGCCTGGATAATTTGAAATAAGTTTGTGGAATTGATTTCTTGTAAACAAAAACAATGTGGTGTTTTCTACACAGACTGCGCTTACAGACCGTGTTTCATCGTCCATGAGCGACATTTCACCAAAAAAATCGCCTTCCTTTAAGAGCGAAAGCACGATCTCCTTGCCGTCTTCATTTAAAAGGGTAATTTTTACTTTTCCTGTGATTACAATATAAAATGTATCTCCATGATCGTGTTGATAAAAAATTACGTGGTCTTTTGGAAAACTCTTAGTAATGCCTGCTCTAAAAAGTGTTTTTAATTGCTCATTGGCGAGGCTATTAAATAACGGCACATTTTTTAAGTGTAAGTATATATTCGTTTCATACATAAATAATCAGGTAGTTAAGTGTAAAATTATCATGTCCTGCAGGTGTTTAATTATTTGGTATCGATTTAGCCATTCAGTAACACTTTAGTCTTTTGAAAAACCATTCCATTACGTTAGTTTGACCCATCCTACATACGGTTAAAATTTTTTAAAGAATACACGGGTATCTTCTCATATTTTTCGGGTTCTATATGATGGTCAATTATATAGTCAATTTTTTTTGTAACTTCAGGTTCAAGGTACTCGCTGCTACACTGGGAACATACCCCACGCGTGAGTATCTTCAAAAACGCAAAAATTCATCTCGTGACATTCACTATGCACAATCTTCTTATTTAAAAATTCAACATCACATTCCGGACATTGCATAAAAATTCAACTCCTTCTTCTACGGAAACCTCTTATCTTCTTTCTAAAAATAGGGGCATGGGGTGTATTATACGGCAGCAAATCTTTTGCCACGCACACTGTACTATGGGAGCATTCCCGATTTTTTGTAAGTGTTCATGGAGTCGGGGGCAAAACAACCCTGACAGGGTTTGAAACCCTGTCAGGGTTAACACTACTGTACGTTTTATTAAAACATGGCGGAAGTCACAAAAAATCGGGAATGCACCCCTGTACTATATATGCATGGCAAATTCTTTTTTAAAAAACCGGATTATTACCTATTTTAAAAGATACAACCTTCAATTCTTTTCTGTCATAATTATTTGTGAGAGGTCGGCTATTTTCTCCGAGTATAATTGATTAATTTCCCTTAACAGCAATAATCGATTATTGCGAATCTCCATGTCTTCAACATTTACAAAAACCTTTTCGAAAAACGCATGCACCGGTTCAGCAAAAACTTCGTTATACGTAAACGAGGCTTCAACATATTTCTTATCCTGAATCATGGTTCTGATTTTTGCTTCATTAGCGGTGTAAATTTCCCACAATTGCAGTTCTTCTTTTTCGTTTAATAAGTTTGTACTAACCATCCCCTCGCCTTTTACCTTTTTGCTTATGTTGAATGTCCTTTCCACCACAGATACCAGGTCTGGCCAGTATTTTTCTTTTGAAAGCATGGAAACGTCCTTTAATCTCTGTAAAAAATCATACATATCGTCAAACCCTGCGCCCGCATTCAAAACAGCGTTTACGAGATCATGACTACAGCCCTTTTCAATATTTGTATGGAATAATCGCTCTCTGAAGAAGTTCTTTATTTCCGGTATTAATTTGTCAGAAGTAAATAAAGAGCTTTGTGTCTGGGACATGAGTATGGATAATGACTGGCCAAGAACTTCTTCAAGCATCAAGGTGAATCCATGCTCCTCTATGATACGAATTATTCCGTAGGCATGGCGCCTCAGAGAATAAGGATCCTGCGACCCCGTTGGATGCAATCCAAGGGCAAAACAACCGGATATCGTATCAAACTTATCGGCAAGTCCAACGATAGCGCCGATTATTGAAGACGGGATTTTATCCGCTGCAAAGCGGGGCAGATAATGCTCTTCTATCGCCAGTGCAACAGCGGGTTCTTCTCCGTCCCATGCGGCATATTCCCTGCCCATAATTCCCTGTAATGATGGGAATTCGCCAACCATCTGGGTGAGGAGGTCTGTCTTGCATAGTAGTGCTGCGCGTTTTGCAGCATCAATATCAGCAATACTAAAATCGGGATGATTAAATCTGATTAATTGTTTTGACAGGTAATCGGTCAGGGCAACAATCCTGCCGGTTCTCTCGTAGTAATTGCCGAGTTTTTCAAGGAAGACAAGCTGTTTTAAGTCTTCTACACGTTTTTCAAGGGGAATTTTTCTGTCTTCTTTCCAGAAAAATCTTGCGTCATAAAGCCTCGCTTTCAGAACACGTTCATTGCCCTGTATGGGGTAGTTTTCGTTAGGTTCGTCGCGGTTCAGCGCCACGATGAATTTATTTATCAGCTTTCCGTCTGCTTTTTTAACAGGAAAGTATCTCTGGTGTTCTTTCATTGCCGTCTCTATCACTATATCGGGAATATCAAGAAATTTATCGTCGAAACTGCATGTTACGGCATTGGGATATTCTACCAGATTGGCAACCTCATCCAGCAATGATTCATCATCAAATGTTGCCCCGTGCTGTTTCATTAGTTTCGTTATTTTTTCTTTCAGTATATTGCGCCTTTCCGGTATATCTACAATAACTTTCTCCTGTTTAAGCAACTGCTTATACTGCTCCCAGTCTGCAACCTGGATTTCAATCTTTTTCCCTGACAGAAAAGGGTGACCTGAAAAAACATTTCCCGCCTTTATGCCATTTATCTCAAGCGGAACAACCTTATTGCCGAATAATGCAAGGAGGGAGCGTATCGGCCTGGCGAAAAAAAGGTTGTTGGTTTTCCATTTCATTGATTTCGGGAAGGATGTTTTTTGAATAATTTCTTCCAGAATGCCAGGCAATAGATGCAGCGTCTTTTCCCCCGTAATCTGTTTTATTGCAATACAATATTCTCCCTTTGCGGTTTTTTTTGTTTGGAGGGTGTTGCTCTCTATGCCTTGTGATTTTGCGAACCCTAAGCCCGCCTTTGTAAGATTTCCCGCCTTATCAAAGGCAATTGCAACAGAAGGGCCTTGTATTTCTTCTGTGACGCTTTCCTGTTCTTCCGGCAGGCCTTTGATAAAAACTACCAGCCTCCTTGGTGTTCCCGTACAGTAAATGCTTTGAAATGTCAGACGGAAATATTTGAAACGTTCACCGAATAATGTTTTTATCTGATTGAGTGCGGGCGTTATATAACCGGCAGGAATTTCTTCAGTACCTATTTCAAAAAGCAGATCAGTCATTGTTAGAGTCGGAATATATGTTTTCTGTTAACCCCTTTTAAAGCATTGCGGGTATCCACTATTAACTTTGAATGGGAGACGATTAAGTCGTAATCAAAACAGCAGTGATCCGTTACGATAACACTGCAATCAATTTTTGAAAAAAATTCTTTTGTGTGCGTCTTTGATTTTGTGCAAAGACCGTGATAGTTGATTTCCGGGATATACGGGTCAGAATATGTCAATTTCGCCCCCTTGTTTTTTAATTGATGCATTATTTCCAATGCGGGGGACTCCCGGATATCGCCGACGTCTTTTTTATAAGCAACCCCGAGGATATGTATTGCAGAACCTTTTACACTTTTTTCAAAATTGTTTAGCGCATCGGTAATTTTTTCCACAACAAATTCAGGCATTGCACTGTTAATTTGGTCGGCAAGCGCAACAAAACGCAATTCGAAGCCATTTTTTTTCGCAACCCAGGACAGATATAACGGATCTATCGGTATGCAATGCCCACCCAGACCAGGTCCGGGATAAAACGACATGAATCCAAATGGTTTTGTCCTGGCAGCGTCAATCACTTCCCAGACGTCTATCCCAATCCTTTCTGCCATGACGGCAATTTCATTTACAAGCGCTATGTTTACGCTGCGAAAGGTATTTTCCAGTAATTTCACCATTTCTGCAACCTTTGTGGATGTAACGGGGACAATTTTTTCAACGATCTGTCCATACAAACTCATGGCTAGCTCTGTGCATTGTTTTGTAACGCCGCCCACAACTTTGGGAACATTCCTGATACTGTAAACTTTGTTCCCCGGATCAACCCGTTCCGGTGAAAAGGCAAGATAGAAATCCTTTCCGACCCGGAGTGTATCACCCTCTAATATCGGCAAGACCAACTCCTCGGTTGTACCGGGATAGGTGGTGCTTTCCAATACCAAAAGCTGACCCTTGCGCATGTGCTTTTTTATCTCCTGGCTGACATTAATAATGTAAGACATGTCGGGGTCTTTCGTTTTTGTTAAAGGAGTTGGCACGCATATACTTATGGCGTCAAGTGTAGATATGGCAGAGGCGTCATCAGTTACAAGAAAAAGTCTTTTTTCTACAAATTGCGCAATATCTTCGTCTTTGACATCCCCAATATATGATTTTCCCCTGTTCAGAGAGGCGACATGGTCTTTGTTTCTATCAATGCCTGTCACACAGTATCCGCTGCGCACAAACTCAAGCGCAAGGGGAAGGCCGACATAACCAAGACCAATTATGCCTATTTTTGCCTTTTTTGTTTTAATTTTTTCCAGCAATTTTTCCATGATTAAAAATTGGTAATAATTTAGGGACGCATTGCATACGTCTGGAAACTGCTGTGAGTAAAGAAAATGTTGACACAACAAAGAGACGCATGCAATGCGTCTCTACTAAAATATTGAAATTCCTATACATAAATTTAGATTTTTGAAAAATCGAGGGGACATCAAAAAATATTACTATATTGTAGTTTGTAAGGGACAAGATAATAGTTAGTTAAGTAAAAAATTGCAACAAAAAAAAATGATTACAAGAAAATTTATACCATACTGTAATGAGAGTGGTTTTTTCCTCCGTATAACATGTGATAGATTCCAATTTCAAGCCGGCATAAGACAGAAGTTATGTGACAAAGTCAATGTTGGAAACAGGCGCTTCATTATATCCCGGATTGTTTTCAGTGCTTTGCGGTTTTGAATGCACCGTATGTGGTTGTTCCGGTTCGCCTTCGGTGCTTACCCCGGACTTGTTTGAGTTGTTTGTTGATTGTATTTTGGTTCTCTTAAGGATAGATTCTTTTTTGGGATCATACTTTGGGGCGAGAACTGCGATATGTGCTGCAATGGCGGTATAATTTGTGCTTCCCGTCGCATTTAACATGATAATTTCTTTTTAAAATTGTCTGTCTTACTGTTTTGCGGAATAAATTTGACATTCAATGCTACCGGATTTATCGGCAGAATAGAGGTGGGTATTAGTGAATTTATGTTGCAGCATTTTACCGTTATGTATTTTTATGAGTTGTTTCGTTCCCTCCGTTTTTTGAAAATTATAATTGCTCATATATCCCGGTCTTTCTCACCATAAAAAAATGCATACCCATAAAGAGCATCATTGCAAGCGGAATACCGGCAATGTGTAATGTGTAAAAACAAGTAAGTTGGAATTTCGATAATTCCGCGGCAGTATTTGCCTTTAAAAAACTGCCGGTGTAATACATGAGCAGTGTTAAAATAAGGAGGTTTGCCCCAGATACCCAGTGTAATTCCCTTGGATGCCGGTAAATTCCTTTAAAATAAATCCTGAGCATATGGCTGAAAACCATTCCAATCATAATATGCGGTCCAACGGAATGTATGCGCTGAATCAACCATCCATACGGAACACTATGGCTCACACGCTGAAAACTTGCTGCCGCTTCATTCGGGCTGGGAATAAAATAGAACATAAGAAATATGCCTGTTCCCAACTGGATTAAAAAAGCAAGCAGCGATAATCCACCCATGCACCCTAACCAACTTAATCCTTTAGGGATCAGTTTCCTGGTTATGTTTGTTTCGATGATTTCCTTTAAAATACCCGTGTTTTGGGATTCATTTCCCGATACGCCTGGTTTAGACATGTAATTCCTGCAACCTCCTGACAATATAGCCAAACAAATATGGTCTGACTTCCGACTTCTGACTTCTGGCCTCTGACCATAGATTTGTTTGACTGTAGTTAGCCATCTGATACTTTTGATAAAATTATCCCTAACACCATGCAAAGGTGGTCGATGTCGTTTTGTGTAATCACCAGAGGTGGTTGGAATGTGAGTACATTTCTTGATATACCTGTCCTGCCCGCAAGGATCCCCAGATCCTTTAACTGTTCCAAAATATTATCTGTTTCGTCAAACGCCGGGATTTTATCCTCTTTTACCAGCTCCACGCCCAGCATAAGGCCCATCCCTCTGACGTCGCCG
Organism: uncultured Candidatus Kuenenia sp.; assembly: GCF_900696675.1. Taxonomy (NCBI): domain Bacteria; kingdom Pseudomonadati; phylum Planctomycetota; class Candidatus Brocadiia; order Candidatus Brocadiales; family Candidatus Brocadiaceae; genus Candidatus Kuenenia; species uncultured Candidatus Kuenenia sp. The sequence continues at coordinate 34,802 of NZ_CAADGZ010000010.1, forward strand.
ATAATGCGGTATTTTTGCTGCAAATCGTTCAATGCGTTTTTAAAATAATCGCCCAGTTCTTTTGCCTTCTCAACAAGACGATAATTCTCAATGACGTCAATTGTGGCAAGTGCGGCGGTTGCTGATACGGGATTTCCCCCGGTTGTTGAAGCCCCGGGCCTGGTATATGCCGACGCAACAGCGTCATTGGTAATAAAAGCGCCCAGGGGTGTTCCGTTCGCCAATGCCTTTGCCATACACATAATATCAGGCACAACGTCCCAATGTTCAATGGCAAACATTTTTCCGGTACGGCCAAAACCCGTCTGCACTTCATCTGTTATCAGGAGTACCTTATATTTATTGAGAATCTCCCTTATGAGTTGAAAATACTCTGGAGGCGGTGTAATAATTCCCCCGTTTCCCTGTATAGGTTCAATTATTAAGGCGGCAAAATCTCCATCCCGTACAACATCCTCAAGACGTCTGGCGCACTTTAAATCGCAATTGGGATAGGTAAGGCCGTAGGCGCAGCGGTAACAGTATGCAGCGGGGATGTGTGTCACATTACCGGATGGATACGGATCTGTCCTCCACATGGGAATGCCGGTAAGGTTCATCGTCAGCTTTGTACGTCCGTGAAGACCCTGCTCAATAGCGACAAATTTGCTCTTTTTCGTAAATAACTGTGAGATAAGCGCAGCGCCTTCATTTGCCTCTGACCCGCTTGCGCAGAAAAACGACCGCTTTAGATTTCCCGGGGTAATCTCCGATAACTTCTCCGCAAGGTCTGCAATGGGTTGTGTCAGGTATATTGTCGTAGTATGTTGCAGCGTGTTTACCTGTGCACATATTTTTTCAACAATTTCAGGATTGCAATGCCCCGCATTCATCACCGAGACGCCGCCATAAAGATCCAGATATTTTTTCCCTTTATGGTCATAAAGATATTGCATCTCTCCCCGGACGATCTGCATCGGCTTTTTATAAAAATGATAGACACAAGGAATAAGATATTCCTGTTTCTTTTGAAGAATGGCTTCAGGTCCTATGTAGTTCACCGTTGTATGCCTCCGATTACTATTGAAATAATGTAAGTGCGCGATTTAATTTGAAATTACTAAGCTGGCATAGCAAGAGATGAACAAGCGAGAGAACAATCCTCAGTCCTCAGTCCTCGATCGGCAATTTGCCGACTGCATTAAGAACATCCCGCTATTTTATACTTCTCATTACCGCTGCAGTACTCCGGGAATGGGTTATGTCTTGTACATATCCACCCAAATTAAACCCCCTCGGACTTTCTTTTGCCAGCATGTCCCAATCGCCTTCTTGTATTGGCAATGAAAGGCCGGAATATTCATTTGCAATATTTAAATACTTTCGATACAAGCCAACAAGGGTTTTTATGAAAGCCTCTTCATAATATTGCGCTTCGATCCTCAATACCTTTACGCCTGTTTGTACAAATGCGCCAAGATACGGCAACACGCAAATATCCCTGGCGAGTAAAATGTGATTACGGCAGTATTGATCCGTTTCGATAGGGCGTATTTCACCTCTTTCATCTCTCAGCGCGTATCCCATGTATTGGCAGACCTGCCTGCAGTGATCTTTTTTATGTGACCTCGATGTAATCATGGCAGGGATACAATGTTCAAGAATCATGCCGGTAACAGGGCCATGGGCAACGCATTCAACGGGGACTGCTGCATTTTGTACCAATTGTTTCAGCGTTGAATAAGAACACTCCAGTGAAGCGGTGACGCCGCAAATCCCTCTTTTTTCTAAAAAGCGCAATGCGGTGGAGTTGAGTATGTTTAATGAATAATCCGCAATAGGTTTTAATCCATATTCTTTTGCCAATCTTGCGGTTCCAAGATTGTGAACAAGGACACCATCCACTTTCAGTGAAACGGCTTGCTCATACAGCCATCGAACGTCGTTCATTTCTATTGCGGTTGTTATGCGCGGAGTACCGAATCTTATTATTTTCCCTGCGTCTTTTGTCCTGTCACATGCTTCTTTCCGCAGTAGCTTTGTCCATACCTGTTTTCTAAACTGTGAGCCTTCCGCATTTACGATAATCTGGTCAGCGCCTTCATCCAACGCTGCAATCAAAGCGCTTATTGACCCTACGTTTACCGATAACTGAGGAATAACGGTTATTTCATGCTCCATAGAATAGTGTTCTGCCGTTTCGAAAGGATTATCATAGATATCTTCTTTTGCAAGCGACCTTTCTTTTGCCGCACGGCTTAAAAAAAGAGGTTCACGTTCCCCGGAAATATCAACAAGAGAAGCGGAGGATGGCGTAAAGGACATTGCCGTTGTAAAATCCCGTACACGGCTCTGATAAAGCTGCTCGTATGATGAAGAATTCATGGCGTAGGACATTGGGTCATCCCTGTAAGTATCAATGGCGTGACGATAGATACCTACGATTTCTCTTAAATAATCTGCATGTCTCATCCTCCCCTCGATCTTAAACGAGCATACACCGGCATGGATAAGGTCAGGGATGTGTTTCAGCAAACACATGTCTTTTATTGCAAGCAGATAACCGGAGGGCAAATTGCCTATTGTTTGTCCCGAATTACTTTCCACGAGCGTATAATGCCATCTGCATGGTTTCATACATTCGCCGCGATTCGCACTTTTGCCAAAAAGCACTCCGCTGGAATAGCATTGTCCGCTATGGCAAATGCAAAGGTCGCCATGAATGAAGTACTCAACCTCGATGTCCGCCTTTTCATGGATTTCCTTTACAAGGGAAAGAGGGATATCCCTGGACGTAACAATACGTTTGACTCCCTGTTCCTTCAGCGTCAAGGCAGATTCAACATTATGAATGTTCATCATTGTGCTGATGTGAATTGGTATCGAAACATCCATGTTTTGTATTGCATGAAGCACTCCCAAATCCTGGACTATTATTGCGTCAATGTGTATTTCCTGTAAAAATGCAAGGTAATTGGCGAGCGTTGCAAACTCTTCATTGCCGAGAAGGTTATTAACAGTAATATAGAGTTTTACATTTCTTGAGTGTGCGTATGTGACTGCCTCGGCAATTTGTTCGTCGGTAAAATTAAAATCAGACCTGTGCAGTCTCATATTAAATCTCTTGCCGCCAATATAGACGGCATCCGCTCCCGATTCTATTACTGTGGTAAAAGCGTCCCATCGCCCGGCAGGCGCAAGCAGTTCAACGGTATTATTTATTTGTTTCATACTATCCCCCTAAGCTGGCATAGCCAGAAATAAACAAGCGAGAAAACGGTCCTCAGTCTTCAGTTCTCAATCCTCAATCCTCAGTCCTCAATCGGCAATTTGCCGATTGCCGATTGCCGACTGCCGACGGTAGATTTTAGATTGCCGGCGGCATAAGAGACCATTAAATATTTCGCCAAAAAAATGCTAAGAAAAAACGTAACTATTCAGCGTAAACGATACACGGCTCGTTCCCAAACTCCAGTTTGGGAATGCATTTGTTCGAGAAACTCCGGTTTCTCGCCTGTTTGCTGATAGATAGGGAATAAAATTACAGGGTTAAGACAGTTTGTAATTTGTCAAGTCAGACCCTCACTGGAAACAAAGTTTCCAGTGCAATTGCGTTCCCAAACAGATACTTCACTATGTTCAGTACAAGGTTTGGGAACAAGTTGCGCTCTGATCTCCGGTAGTTTAATAAATTACGCTGAATAGTTACGAAATTACTGATAAGGCACTAATGAACTATCTCTTTGTTAATAAACCCCAATTTTGGCATTTGATGCAAGACCGGGTAATAGTGTTGGATTTTTAATGCCGTCCTGGAAAATGCCGAGCGATTTTGCCGTTTTTGTCGGTGCAATACGCACGGCTTCATCCCTTTCAAACATATTTGGTATAAAAAAAGATTCATCAAGTCTATGGCATACTATCTGTCCTTTTTCCCCATACTCAACAATGTGGTTAAGCCGGTTTTTATCCGGCCGGATACCGTCTTTTGTTGAAATGCACTGCACTACCATACGGGGGCCTGGTGGAAAATACTCCAAATCCCCGTTCATTGAAGCCTCAAGCTCCATACACAAACCAAAAAGTGTATTCCCATACCCTGCAATATGCACCGCATTAGGGAAAAGATGCTCTCTGAAATTATTGTATTGTTCCGGTAGTATGGATACCCCGCCGTAATGAACGCCGCGTATCCGCATCCGTTGTTCCTGATTCATTTCTGCTGCCAGTCGTTCCAGTAAAGGGGGGGTTGTATAAAGAACTTCTATGTGCTGGCGCTGTAATATATCAAGCGTCTGTTCAATTATGTGGTTAATATATCGTTTGTATCCCAGTGACCCAGGGGCTAATTTTTTTAGCCAGCGGGGGTCAAGGTCTATGGAAAATGGATCCATACTCCCCATGCTGTTGGCAACAGGACCTACTGCCTTTCCTATAATATGAGGCCCCCCGGGCCCTGCCCACAGCCAGTTTGCCTTCTTGGGGAATCCTCTTTTTTCTGCGATATATCTGAACCAGTCCACAAATATTACCGCAAACTCTTCTTTTAGATATGCAGTCACTTTCGGCTGACCAGTCGTTCCCGCAGTTTCCCCCAAAATAAACTGCGCCTTGTTTTTAAGATAAAGATGCGGAATGAAATACTCCAATGGAAAACGGCGAAGGTCATTTTCTTCCATAGGGCCAATCAACCGCAGGTCTTCAAATGATAAAATATCTTTTCTCGCGTCAATCCCTGCTTCTTTTTCCTTTTGAAGCCAGTACGGCGAACCATTGTATGGATCGAAATGGAGAGAGACAATATATCGTACCCATGCATCTAAAGGCATCCCATACCATTTGGCGCTCTGGAGAGGTAAAAGAGCCGAATGCTGATTTGCGGCAACGCTTGCCTCCTCCTGTCCATTGTGAAAATCATATGGCACACTTTTCCGTTGTGAATTTCCCACCAGGTACGGAATCACGTTGTCAGTTGTTATCGTATTTTTTTTATCTTGTTCTAAAAACATAGTAGTTATTCACCAACTGAATATTAATTTTCAAACCATGCAACTCATGTTACGTAGTAAGAAATACGAAAGATGCACTTGTTTAGCATTTCAATTATTTTGTCATTAGAATTTGTTTCGGATTTCACCAGTATTTGGTTTCAACAGCATCAGGCAGCTTGGCGATAGTAACAAATCTGATACCAGTGCGCTGAGCATTGTAATACCGGTAAGTACACCAAAATATTGTATCGGTTTAAAACTGGAAAAGGAGAATACCATAAACCCAAATGCGGCGGTTATTGAGGTAAAAACGGCAGCCCTTCCCACCCTGAACATCGTGCGGCAGACAGCTTCCTGATAATTGCCGTCAAGGGATAATTCTTTCCTGAATCGATAAAATATATGTATCGTGTCATCCACCGATATTCCCAGTGCAATGCTTGCTATCATAATGGTAGCTGCATCGAGTCTCATGCCGGCAAATCCCATCAGGCCAAGCGTTACCGTTATGGGAATCAGATTGGGAATAACACTGACAAGACCTAGCCTCACCGATTTCAGTACGATGGTTGTGGCAATAAACATAAGAATAAATGCCAGGGAAAACGAGTAAATCTCGCTTCGGAGAATATTGTCCTGTACATTGATCAAAAGCGGAACAATACCCGTTACGTGCCATGACAGTGAAGCCGTGTTTAAACGGGTATCTATGAATGCTTTTACTGATTCAATGATGGCTTGATATCTGTTTGAACCGACTTGTTTCATCCTTACGGAAACCCTCGCGTCGGAATGTTCCTTAGTATAAAGGGTATCAACATAGGTATCGCCGTATAGGGAAGCAAGTTTTACGTAATCCGCAGAACGCTTTTCCGATGCAGGCAGTGTGTAATATTCTTTTTTATTATTATTGAGTATCTGGTGTGTTTTCATAATGTAGTCAGCGATAGAAATTGAATGTGTTATTTCAGGTATTCCGCGCAGATGTTTTTGCAGTGCAACAACAGCATTCAGGATATTTGGTTGAAATATACTTGTGCCGGCGGACGTTTCGGCAACAATCTCAACAGGTAGCAAACCCGTTAGATGTTTTTCAATATATTTATTGTCCCTTGCAATACTGCTCTTTTTCGGGAAAGAGGTCATAAGGTCTGATTCCAGCCTGAGTTTTGTAATACCGATTACCGAAATAATGAAAACAGCAAAACCTGCTGAAAGAAGGATCGTTTTGTTCTTCACCGTAAACTGCCCTATTTTAAAGAACAAGGGTAGTGCATAGTCATTGCGGGAGGAGACATTCACACTGCGCTCCTTCTGCAGGGGAATAAAAGAAAGCAGTATTGGCACAAGCGTTATACTGACGACATACGAAAGAATCGCACTGCCGCTCATAAATAAGCCGGTGGTAAATACGGGGGGAATGCTGCTCGTCATGAGTGACGCAAAACCAATGGCAGTGGTAATACTTGCCATAAGAACCGGAATGCTGACGTGCTGCAGTGTTTCGTAAATCCGCCTTTCGTGGTAATAGTAATTAATTAACCGGATAGAGGTTGAAAGTGAAATGATAAACGTCAGCGGGAGCAGCATGTTTGCTATCATATTCATTGTATGACCCATTAATACAAATATTCCTGTAATCCATGTAATGCAGACGCCTACCGTTACAACAGGGATTACTACCCCTGAAACAGTACGAAACAAACATCCCAGCACAACAATGGATACGACAAACATCAGGGGAGTAAATTTCTCCATGTCTTTTTTTGACATACGGTCCAGTTCTGCATTTACCACCGACGGTCCCGCAAGATAATACGGGCGTTGTTTTTTTGTGGTAGCAGCAGATTTCACACCTGTTTCTTTAAGTACTTTTTTTACATCAGCCACCAGTTTCTTTCGTGCTTCAGGGCCTGCGCATTTTACCGTTGCTACAATTGCCGTGGTTCTGCCGTTTTTGGAAATAATCGTATTCTGGTAAACAGGATCAGTGCGTACCTCCTGTTTAAAGACGTTCATTACCGAACGGCGCCCATATGTCTTCAGCTTTTCCTTAAAAAGCGGCGATGTGACCTTGCTTTTAAATACATCCGCCAGTGAGGCAACGGTGACGATACCATCGAGGTTTTTTATCTTTCCGGCAAGCGTACTGATCTGCTGCATATATTCCCGGCTAAAAAGATTGACCGCACTGAATGCAACCACCAGAAACTCTTCGTCCCCGAATTTCTTTAAAAACTCATTGTAGTACGCTAAATCTTTATCATCTTCTGAAAGCCAGATTTCTATGGAATTGTCCGTCTTCATCCCTTTGGCAAAGAAACCTAAAAAAGCGGTGATGATGAAAAAACACACCAAAATGGCTATTCTGTAAGAAAGAAGTATGTGAAGATATCTTTTCACGGTATTTTAAAATTAATGACAAAAATTACAGCTTTTCGAACTAATCTCCATCGTGTTGGCAACCAGTTTCCCATTTTTAACGGAAGCGTTTACATACACCTGTACCCCCGATACCATGTTATCAAATGAAATCTTTCTGGAACTCATAGTAACGCTGGAGAGACTGCTGGCGTCAATTTCCTGTCCGAGGAGTTCAAAGGTTTTTTTTGACGTATTTACCTGCCTGGTTTCTCCGGAAAATTTTCCGTCATATTTTTTATTCAGTTTTACCGGTTCTTTCACCTTGCTTGCCTCAATAACACTTGAACTGCCTGCATCTCCCTTTACCTTCACTGTATCGCCCACTTTAAGGTCGACAAGTGTCGGGTCATCAACTCCTTTTATACGTAGCTTTGCATCGATGCAATTTACCTCCACGAGATCATCCATCAACATGATTGTTTCATTCGTCTCGTCAAGACTGCTGATCTTCCCAACCATCGCACCTTTTTTTGCCGCATAGAGAGGGAATGCAGCGGCTAGAGTAAACATGCCGGCAATTATGGTGTTGAGTGTGATACGTTTCATGTGCGTTAACATACTTTTTTCTCCTTTTGTTAAAAATGTTTTTTTAATATTTGTTTTGCAGGTCAAATAGAACCAATACTTCGCGGGTTTAGGTTTGTAATCTGAACCAAATGTTTTATACTTCCAATCCAGCTTTCTATTAGCAGAAAAATGACAAATAAATTCCAGATGCCAAACAGGGATTTTTACAGCGGTACATGGCCCCATTATACGCATAAACTCATAGGCTCAGGTTGCAAACCTGAACCTGCCTGGATTTTTGCAAAAGCAAAAATGTTCGTTCCCGAGTAGGGTGCATGCCTGATTTTTTGTGACTTCCGCCATGTTTTAATGAAACGTTGCCGTAGTGTTAACCCTGACAGGGTTGTGTCGTCCTGACCCCCATGAATAGCTACAAAAAATCGGGAATGTTCTCCACGAGTAGTGACAAAGCACGCCTTGCCGCTACAATACATAATTATTTGTAACACTTTAGTTATATGAAAAAAACGCTCGTTCCCAAGCTCCGGCTTGGGAACGAGCATTTTTGTTTTTTCAAAAAACTAAAGTGTTACAATTATTTACATATACCCGACCAGTATATTCATCTTCAACGCTAACAGGATATCCCCTTTAATATCAGCTTTACCCTGAAAAAAAGCCTGTTGAGGGGTTATTTCCCTTTTCACTATGGAGAGGAACGTTGCGCTGTCCAAAAGGAAGACGCATGTCGGATTATCAATCGTTCTTTTTGTTACCTCTCTTACAAGCCCTTTTTCAATTACAACGTTCCACACCCCCTCACTATCATCAGTTATCTGAAATTGGATAATGGCATTCAGGGTATCGATTTTGGGAAGGGGGGATTTGTTTACCCTGTCCATGAATAGTGACTCAAAATATTCCCTGTGCGTAAGTATTGCGGGTATTTCAGGCCTTTCGCTCATATGTTTGACACCAAACTATTGTTACCGGTCTTTTGGTGATCCCCTGTTCCTTCCACTTCGTATTCTCTTTCTCGGTATTCCCTGTCCGCTCCTTTCTTTCCCCATTTTGTTTGTATTGCGTATTGAATACTACGGCTAATAAACTCCTGTGTTATTAATGGACAGTCTATATTTGCACCTGCGAGAAAGGCCCTTGTATTTGCAGAATCAAAACAAGCTTCTCCAAACATGTATGGCTGAAACGCCTTGTTTCTTCTGAAAAAACTCTTTTCCAATGCATTTGGTGCGGAGGCACTAAATTCATGTTGCGGGACGACTCTTACGCGGTAAATACCGGTGGCAACTTTTAACCATTCCGCAATCTCTTCTATCGTGGGGGGCGTAGGGTTGACAATATGAAATATTTTGCCTGCGGCCTCCTCTTGTTTGGAGATATGAAAAATAGCATTTGTCGCATAGTCTATCGGGATAAGATTTATCGTGCTGTGTTTATCTCCGGGTATTCTCAATGAAACAGGGCGTACCTCATGCCTTCCCTGAATAAGGCTGTCGTTTCCTGATTTCCTTCGTGTTTCATAATCATTAAGACAAACAAGCTCCCTGCAAAATGCATAAATATTATCGTAGTTTTTTGTGTACCCTGTTATTGAATCGCCGGCAATAATACTGGGACGGTAAACGGTTAACGGAATACCCTGTTGTTTTGCTAATGAGGAGATGCGTCTTTCCGCCTCATATTTTGATTGTTCATAGTTATTATTGAATTTCTGCCCTTTCTCAAGCTCATGTTCAAAGACGATTCCTCTTCTGTTTCCCGCTACATATGCAGTACTCACATAATGAAAACGCTTGACTTTCTTCCGTGCGCAGAATCCGGCGACGTGCAACGAACCATATATATTAGTTTGAGTAAGAATATCGTTCGCATCATTTTCAAATTTTGTGGCGGCAGCGCAGTGCACCACCATATCAACAGTGCCTGCCAGCCGTAAATAATCTGCTTCAGATAATCCCAGATTTTCCGTTGAAATATCTCCTTCAAGTAGTTCAATACGATCGGAAAATGCATTTCTTTCCTCTGTCGTTTTATCCGGGAAGATTTTATCCATCTTCTCCTTTAACGGCAATCCCCGTAGATTTCTTGCAATAATCCTGAGACGATATCCTTCCTCCAGATATTTACTTGTAAGGCAACCGCCAAGGAATCCGGTTGCTCCCGTAATAAGCAGTGTTTTCATTCTCATCGTCTTTACTAACGGTATTATTTTCAAATGAATAAAAAAATATATATGCCGCTAACATGAGCAATGATAGTGCCATGTATTGTGTAAAGTTGCTATAGAGTTGTATGGCAATAATACATCGATACTTATGGGAAATGGTTTTTATTTTTGGAGAAAACGGAGGTTTTTAGAGGGCTAAAATGTGTAACAATTACATGTGCTGTTTGTAATTATTACAATCGTTTTGACAAGTTAGTTTTTTTGGGAAATTTCAAATAATGAAAATCCTTCAAACGTAACGATGTGCGAAAATTGTTTGTCTGACAGGGGATTATTTTTACCTTTTTTTACTATAAGAATGGTTTCTGGATTAACGAGTGATGACTGAAGGTCAAAATAGATATCCGGCACTTCCCTTACGTTCCTCGCATCCCAGTGTGGTAGATAATAATCGAAGAACCTTTTTTTCCCATCAAAGCAATAAATTCTGACAGAGGTATTTTTGAAATGTGTTTTAATATACTGAATGAGTTGTGTTGACGCCGGAACACTGCGACGATGTTGGATAATTGCAGTGAGAGAGAGTGAAGAGGTTGCAATAATAAGCGTTATAACAAGGATCAGGAAAAGTCTTTTCCCCCAAACTTCGCATATTTTCCCTAATCCAAACGCAATAAACATTAGGATTAATGGGAGCAGCGGTAGAAAATGGCGTGTGTTTGCAACGTTTTGCCCAAAGATTATCCAAATCGTGTAGGGAACTGCATACATTATGCAGAAAAACCGTTTGCCGTCTGCCGGAAAAAACCGAAAGGCGAATAATATGGAAAGCACTGCAATAGCGAACTGAATGACGCTGAGATAATAAAGAGTATGCCGCCAGTCGCCTAACTCTAATTCCAAAAAAGGCCGGACAATACACAGCACCCTTTCCCATCCGCCAAAGGTGAGTACAGAGCCGCCCCAATCCGTAAAATGTCCATGTGTAAAGGAAAAAGCGTGGTAAAAAAAAGGGGTTATCCCCGTGTAATTTATTTGAGGAATAAACCACAGGCATATACCAGCAAAAAGTCCAGTGATGCCAAAAAAGATACTATTCATTTCAAGATGTATTCGGTGAAAGGCGTAGTACAGCAAAGTTCCCATCCATAAAAGAACAAAGGGAAAATACGAAAGCCTGACCCCAAGGCCAATACCTAAAAACAAGCTGCCAAAGAAAAGACAGTATCCGCCATATAAATGCGCATTCTTTTTCACACGCCAAAAAAGATGGTATGAAACGGAAGCATTTTTCCCATAATTCAGCGTACATGCCCCGTAACGTGCGGCATCAAAGGCAGAAAAAAGGAATTTTATGGACAATAGTATAAAAAACGTACCGGTAGTGTCGGAAGCCGGTCTTTCTGACTGCATCCAGCATAAAGGATTTATTGTGTAAAGGATGGCTGTCAGGATAGCCGTTTTTTCAGCAAACATACTGCGGGTGAGAAAGGAGAGAGGAAATATCGTGAGGCTTCCAAAAAATACGCCCGGCAACGTCAGTGCTGCAACATCGCTGTGAAATATTTTTAAAAACAAAGACGCCAGGAAAATATATACCGGATATCCCGGGAAGTGCGGTTGATGAAGGGAAATATCATAATCATGAAGCCCCATGGCAAAGTTAATACTGTCTTCATTTTCCAGGTATTTGTCCACAAAGAAAAATCGCAGGAAAAGGCAGAGAAAAAAAAGGACTGTTATTTTAATATTAAAAGAAAATTTCATAAAACGTGTAGTGAAAAACAGGGGGTATCCCTTATGGTTCACCCTCTTTCTTTTGCTCTTGTGCAGGATTCATGTATCAATTTAATCGAGAAAAATAATGTACAAGCGCAGTCAATGATTATCTCTTTGGATAGCAAGGAAATAAAAAAAGTATGGAAACTTGCGCAAAGAATATTGTTGATTTTCACTGCATCCTGATGTAACTAAGACAAGATATGGGTTTCTGTTCAGTCCCTCATGGCATTACCGGCGGTTTCCTTCGAAAACACTTTTTCTCTACATATTTCGCATATGAGCACAGATAAGAATCTCCAGGCGGGTTCAGGTTACCAACCTGAACCCGCCTGAAGATTGAACCTGATAGTTCGAGCCTGGTCTGAGGTGTAACCTGTCTCACCGTTAACAATGTCAAATGTTTGGGTTCGGTCGGGGACGATTTAATCAATAGAAACCGGGTGACCATATTGTTCTTTCATCTTTGTCATAATAATAAGTAAAACAATGACTTTAAAGAAAACAGTTTTATATTTTGATAGAATAAAAAAATTCATCAAGGTTGATCTCTGGGTTGAGGAGAGAGAGACCTCTGCTATCCTGTGGCTTTTGCGCCGGGTGGTAAAATTTTGCGCCCTCGTAGTAAGCGAATTCACTGAAGGCCGATGTCTGTTAAAGGCATCAGCGTTAACCTTCATTTCAATTGTATCACTCATTCCACTCATGGCTTTTGTTTTATCTGTTTCAAAAGGACTTGGTGCTGAAAAAGTGCTGGAGCAAAAAATCAACACCAATATTTTTAATCTACCCGGCGGTGAGGTGGTTTCTGCCTTTATCAGTTTTAAGCAGGGGCTTTTTCAACAGATTGACAAGCTTGATTTTTCAGAACCTGCTGCCCGTGAAGAGATTCTCAGCGCTATCGAGGCCTTTGAAGGGTTCATTCTTCCCCCTGGAGGAGAAATACTTTCTACAAAACCCTATACATCAGGGGATTCCTCTAACGACAACACTCATGATGCATCTTATGTGCAAATATCAGCAGCAGCAGCAAAAGAAGAAGAAGAAGAGGCGAAAACAGCCATTAAAAAATACAAAGAGAAGCTTGCACATATCATTGCATCTGTAGATTTTAGCAGTGAAAAAGCAAAAAATGAACTGAAAGAACGCATCGAATCTTCTGTCCTTTCCATACCTTCAAACATCAGCTTAAATGCTTTCCTCTATAAAAAACAGATTATGCACTTTGTCGACAGAACAAGTTTTAGGTACCTTGGTGCAATTGGGCTTACATTTCTCCTCTTTTTTGTAATCAACACGATAGGTAATATTGAGGCCTCCTTTAATGATATTTGGAAGATTAAAAAATCCCGTTCGGTCTTCAGAAAGTTTACCGACTACACCAGCATAATGTTTGTCTTTCCCATTCTTATTCTGACATCGACAACAATTACGGCTGTTTTAACGAATGAAAAACTCGTCACCCTCTTAAATAAAATAGGGTTCGGCAAGATTTATTTGAGTACATTGGGGTTGTTTTTGCCTATTGTTGCGCTGTGGGTGGCATTTATTTCCGTTTATATTTTTCTGCCAAACACCAGGGTGAGGGTCATTCCGGGGATAATCGGCGGGATGATAGGCGGAACGCTTTTTTATATACTCCAGGTCTTTTATTTTAAAAGCCAGATAGGACTTGCACGATATAACCTGATTTATGGCGCATTCGCAGCAGTCCCTTTCTTTCTGTTGTGGTTGCAGATGAGCTGGAACGTTGTTCTTTTTGGAGCAGTGATTTCATATGTTATCCAAAACATACGGTTTATTAAGCTGAAAAGTCAAGCCATTGATATAAACTATGCATCAAGGGAACTTTTGGGACTTTTTATTATGGAACGGATATCCTCACAGTTTTTATACGGAAAGGGCGAACGATGGTCAACGGAGGGGTTATCCGGAGCGCTGAGCATTCCCATTGAAACCGTTCAAGAGATTATATCCAAACTTTCCAAGGCATCCCTGATTGTAGAAATCCCCACAGAAAAATATTTATACTACATGCCTGGAAAGGACTTAGATGCAATCCACTTGGATGAAATACTATTTGCGATGAGAAATTTTGGTGAAAAATACATGCCTGTTTCTCTGTCACCTTTGGACCAAAAAATGGTAAAACTTCTTGACGACCTCCAGGATGCTATAAAGCATCGTATGAGATTTACCATGAAAGATATTATTCAGGATGCGGGGGCGCAGAACATGGTCACATGTAATCAGTAAGTTTATTATGGAACATGGGATTATGCCGGAATAATGAACCAGAATAATGAAATTGTAAAAATATTTATGTTTAGGAATTTTAATATTTTTGTAGAGACGCATTGCATGCGTCTGGAAACTGCTGCGCGTAAAGAATATGTTGACACAGCGGAAAGACGCATGCAATGCGTCTATACATTGACAGCCACCAGACAGATAGTAAATCACGATTTGGCTTCTGAGAACCAGATATCCTGACGGATTGCAAAAAATCGTTGGTATTGCATTTTAATACCTTTGCAGCTTTGAGTGAGGTTGCAAAAGTAGTCGTTGATGCCTTAAGGGAAGTTTTCGGTTAATTGATACAAATGAGGAGAACTTATAGCGTTGCACAATGTAACACAAAGTGTTATTGCGTATTAAAAGGAGGTGCGGAAATGGGCACTACATTAACAATAAGAATAGACGAAAAGACAAAGCAAAGGCTTGAATGTCTTGCTGCGGCTATGGCAAGATCAAAGTCCTATCTTGTGTCCACGGCAATCAATGAATTTATTGAGGCTAACGAATGGCAGATACGGGAGATTAAAAAAGCAGTTACGAAGGCTGACCAGCCCGATGGGGAGCATTCCCGATTTTTTGTAAAAATGCCATTAGCGGGGAGGGGAAGGAATAGTAACACAAGCTTCCAGTTTGAGGGTAAAATGCCACAAGTAGTCATCATGTTTCATTTGCAACACCCAGAAACGATGAAAATGGTTTTATAACCATATCATATTGCGGTACCTGTGCTTGAGCTATTTTTTGTAGTTTTACTTTCGAGTCGGAAACATCTGGCATTTCTGTTTCTGTACCGGTTCAAATGTATAGGGCCATCCAAAAGGTATCAGCTTGTAATTTACAAGGTCTCTGCTTGTCATTGCAGGGGGGGGCTCCGCTTGTCATTGCGAGGGTCTTTTCCGAAGCAATCAATATACTACGAGATATTTTGTGACATAAGAGACGCCATATCGCGGGAGAAAGAAGCAAATTAAGGGTGGCTCAAGGGCTAAAAAATAGAATTAATTAATGGAATGAATGCAGGATGGAAGGATCTCTATTACGGTTTATGAGGTTGCTTCGGAAAAGACCCTCGCAATGACAAAACGGATACCCGCGTAATGACAAAATGAGTCATCGGTCATCATGTTTCATTTGCAACACCCAGAAACGATGAAAAATGGTTTTATAACCATATCGTGTTGTAGTATCTGTACTTAAACTATTTTTTGTAGTCTTATTTTCGAGCCAGATCGGTCATGTTAGTCTTTTTTCAAGCGTAATTTTTTAATCTGAAAGAGTCAAAGCAGGTTGAAATGCAAGAATTTACTGGAATATCGTTTAAGAGTAAGATATTTTCACCAGGCAGATATAAGTATGATTGACCACAAGCTAAACAAATTATATGAATCTACTAATCGCCTAATCAAAACAATACTAGTTCGTGCAGGTGCAATACCAGTTTTGGTAGATTCTGGCCCCCATTACCTGGAATATGGATGTGGGGAAACTCAAGATTAAGCTTGAGGATGAGATTGATAGAAAAGGGAATAAGAAAATAAAGGTGATTATGGTAGTTCATATCTACGGTCTTCCGGTTATATTGGCCGGATTTAGATGTTGATCTGGAAATTGACAACCTTGAAAATCCGTAAAAATATCCTTTAAAATCAAAAGTAGATAAAGGATAAACCTTCTTTGAGGTAAAGATTTTTATAGAAAAAACGGAGGACTTGCATTTATGGAGGTGTTCAATCCACACGACAAATTTTTCAAAGAGACATTTTCCATACGGGAGAATGCAATCGATTTTCTTCGCGGGACGTTTCCCCCGGAAATTTTAAAAAAGCTGGATTTATCCACTTTAACACAGGATAATAACTCATATATCGACGAGGAACTCAAAGAACATTTTTCAGACATTGTATACACCTGTTTCTGTAAAGACAAAGAACTCCGGATAACCCTTTTATTCGAGCATAAGAGTTATGCCGTAGCATGTCCATATCTACAGTTGATGAAATACCTTTTAAAGATATGGGAATCGAACAGCAAACAGGCGCAAAGGCTCATACCGGTAATTCCGGTGATATTGTATCATGGCAAAGAGACGTGGAACGTCAGGCGATTCAGAGACTATTTTGAAGGGATAGACGAGGTATTCTTTAGATTTATACCGGAGTTTGAATATCTGCTGACTGATCTGAGTTTCTACAGTAACGAGGAAATAAAGGACAAGGTATTTAGAAGGGCATCCCTTCAAATAACCATGTTATTAATGAGGAACATATATAATGACAAAATTCTGGGAGATAAGCTAAAGGTATTCTTTGAAATAGGGAAGCAGTATTTTGAAGAGGGTGAAGGATTAAAGTTTCTGGAAAGTGTAATCAGGTATTTGTACTATGCGTCGGATATATCGGAAGAACGGGTAATAGATACCCTGAAAGAGGTATCAGAGGAAGGAGGTAAATTGAGTATGACAATAGCGGCTCGATTAATAGAGAAAGGCAAGTTGGCTGGTATAGAGGAAGGTAAAGTAGAAGGTAAAGTAGAAGGTAGAGTAGAAGGTAGAGTAGAAGGCCGGATAGAAGGTCTAAAGGAGGCGATAGAGATTGGTTTGGAGCTAAAGTATGGCGTTGAAGGTTTAAAGCTTCTGGAACGTATCAGTAAAATAGCAGTGATAGAGAAGCTGGAGGCAATAAAAGAAGCGGTAAAGATATCAAAAAATATGGAAGAAATTGAAAAATTGCTCTAACAAGAAAAACCCATATTTTATCCAGGAAATAGGGAAAGGACTAAATTCATCGAGAACTATACTCACAAAAGTCCTGAGGAATTTAATTGTCCGGGCTTCTATTTTTTTAACATCATGTATATTTTTTATACACTTTTTTCCTAACACTTTCTGCTTATGAAAAAATTTTCCTCTTTATCGTAGAAAAATTTTAATTAATTTACAGTATTACACTATAAAAACCTCTTTTTTTGTAACACTTTAGTTTTTTGAAACTGGAAATTGTCCTCTGTAGTACGACGAGGTTCGTCGCACTACATGAATTTAGTGGGCTTAGATATTTCAAGTGAGGAACGAGCAGCAACCGTGGGAGCATTCCCGTTTTTTTGTAACCGTTAATAATGGGGTCAGGACGAACAACCCTGACAGGGTTAACACTACTGCAACGTTTCATTAAAACATAGCGGAAGTTACAAAAAATCAGGAATGCACCCACAACCATTTATAGCAAATGCTCCGCCCCTACACTTATACGACAAGTAGCGCTATTATTGGAATTTTTCAAAAAACTAAAGTGTTACAAAAGTTTTTGTAGAGACGCATTGCATGCGTCTCCCCTTTTTGTTTATTCAGTTAAAAATCGCCGAAGGTCTAATTTGTTATCTTTTTATCACGGACCACTTATCACTTAACGCCTCCTGCCTTCTGCCTCCCCTATCCATCACCTCTTCCCTCCCCTCACGGATTCAACATTCTTTACTTCATATCTCCGCAACCATTTTGCCAAAGATATTGGTATTAAAGTTGCTAACCTAATCTTACGTTAAAAATTTCAACGTTTTAGTTGTAGAGCGAAGAGCCTTTTCGCTCTACATTGGAAGATTGTCTATGGCTTATGTTTAAAAAATTCAATCATAGTTTCCCCTTGGAAAGACGGGATGCACTACGTTTTCTCTGCGGGTAAGGGGTGGGTAAAAAAACAAAGAATAGAATTTGAAGGGGCTATTTGCCATATTACAACGAGAGGCAACGCCAGAGAAGCCTCTCGTAGATTGAAAAGAAAGAAAGAAAGAAAGAATTAATTGCAACAACAAGAATAAAAATATGTCTCCAATATTTTTTGTTTATGGTAATCTCTGTGAAAGCCAATAAATAAGCAAAGCCATATCAAGTAAAAAAAGTTGCTGCCAAAGGAAATATAATTTGTAGGGGGCGAAGCATTTTCCTGTATACAGTATAACTCATTCGGCAGACCCGAGTTGATGCATGTACCGCATTTTGCGTTTCTCTCTTATATGCTGGGGATGACCCATATTTTTTGCTGGACACCGTGTTAACCGTATGTTACACTGTGTACATGCATAGAGTAGGAGGTCGAATATTTTCAGATGATGTAATAAAGCGTTTATCAGAAACTATCCAAAAGGAACCGTGCCTATCGCGTCGTAAACTGTCGCGTCTGGTATGTGAATGGATGGACTGGAGGAATCAAGCGGGCCGTTTGCAAGAGATGAGTTGTCGCAAGGCGTTGTTGGAATTGGATCGTCGTAAAGAGATCAATCTTCCAAAGGTGAACAGGCATTATGCATTTCAAAAAGTCAATAAACCTGCGGAGGCGCCTCCGATTGCGGAAGTGTCATGCGAGCTAGCGGAGTTGGGTGACGTAGAGATTATACGGGTTACAACGAGATTCCATTCGAAACTTTGGCGTAGCATGTTAGAAGCGCATCATTATCTTGGAAGTGGGCCCCTATGCGGGGCGCAACTTCGGTATCTTGTACGCAGTGAATATTACGGATGGATAGGAGGGCTAAGTTATAGTGCCTGTGCCAGACGGGTGGAAAGTCGCGACGAGTGGATAGGATGGACGGAGGAAGCACGTAAGCGGAATCATACGTTTGTTATCAATAACAGTCG
>NZ_CAADGZ010000011.1:0-51894 GCF_900696675.1 uncultured Candidatus Kuenenia sp.
TAAAGTAGTACAATAGCGCTACCACAATTGCTAAAAAACGGATATCTGTTATCGCTTTTTGCCAATCTTGGTAGTGGAAAATACTGATTTTCGCATTGCGAAAATCGTTTGCAGGATTTAGGTAATAATAAAAAGTACAAAAATTTTTTCATCGTTACGCTGAAAGGCTTGCATTGTAAAAGCGAAACGGTCATTTCATTTGTGAAACTCATTTTTTTGAGTCGTGATAGACTACCCTTCCCCTTTCGAGAAACTAAGAAATTGAAGATTCATTAGTTACACAATTTATTTTATTTTTTTATATTTTTTTTTGAAAAAGGCACGCATATTGTACGTGTGTTTTGGCTATTGCTGAAATTTCACGTGTCGGAGAATTTTTACCGGTTTGTCTGTAAGTTTCTGGTTGACAATTTAATTTTGCAAAAGTATCATATCCGACCGTTTTGATATGATTCGTATTTTGTTGTGCATTTAACAGATGGTTTCTGTTGTTAATTTTGGATATTTGGAAGTATGGAGGGTGGAGTGATGAAAAGCTTAAACATTGTTATCTTGGTAAGTGGTATTGTGCTAAGTTTGGTGAGCGTTAATCAAACGGTAATGGCAAAGGGGAAAGCGCCTGTTTATAATGTGATTGAAGTGAAAAACGGCGGGACAATTGCAGGTACGGTAAAGCTTGAGGGTGGTGTGCCTGCCGCAAAGATGTTGAAGATTGATAAAGATGAGCAGACATGTGGTCATGGGTTGAAGGCGTCAGAAGATCTGGTGATTAATTCGGGCAATATGGGCATCAAGAATGCGGTTGTGTCTTTGGACAGTATTGAGGTTGGAAAGGCATTGGATACGACTCCTGTTTCCTTGGACCAGAAAGGCTGCGTATTTGAACCACACGTTGTTGCGGTGTGTGCGGGTACCGAAGTGAATTTGCTGAACAGTGACCCCATTATGCATAATCTGCACTCATGGTCGATTAGAAACCCTGCTTTTAATGAAGGTGTTTCCGGTAATGGCAAAATGGTAAAGAAGTTTGATGTTCCTGAAATAGTGAAAATAACGTGTGATGTTCATAAGTGGATGAGTTCGTACCTTTTGGTGAAGGGGAATCCTTACTTTGCGGTTACGGATGCTGATGGTAAATTCAGGATAGACAATGTTCCTGCCGGTACGTATGAGATATCAGTATGGCAAGAGAAGCTGGGTAAGAGAAAGAGTGAGGCTGTCGTAACGGCCGGTGGGGAAGTGGTCGTAGATTTTGTGTATCAGAAAAAATAAGTGTGATGATGGGTTTTTATGGTTTGTGTAACTTACTTGTGAAAAGGCGTACCATTAATGAATAATTATAAGTTATTGTCGATAAAGCAAAAAAGCATTTTTGTACTTTTGTTGGTTATTGCATTCGGTGCGGCTCTTTCTTTTTTCCGGCAGGATATCTCGCTGCTCTCTGTTGCGCATGCTGAAGACATCGGTGTTGAATTGCCTGCGTTTGAGGGCGAGACGGATTCCGGAGCGCCGCAATCTGCGGAGGGTACTGCTGAAGGTGTGGTAGAAGGCGCGGCGCCAGCCGAAGAAGAGGGTGAGTTGGAGCCGGTTCAATACCGGTCATTCTTTGGACTGGATTCGCGTGTGGTTGTATGGATCGTGTCTGAGCTGCATCTGATGTTCGCAGCATTTGTACTTGGTGTGCCAATATTTGCGGTTATTGTCGAGATCGTTGGATTTAAAAGCGGCGATATAAAATATGATAAGATGGCGAAGGAGTTTACCAAGTTGTTGTCTGCTGCATTTGCAACAACAGCCTCGCTAGGGGGGCTGCTGGCCTTTTGTTTGTTCGGTTTATACCCTGAATTTATGAGCCATTTGACCAGTGTGTTTGCTCCAACAATGTATGTCTATTCGCTAATGTTTTTTGGCGAGGCGTTCACATTGTATGGTTACTATTATTCGTGGGATGTCCTAAAAGGGACTTCGACGAAGAAGTGGTGCCACATTGCGCTTGGCATCATGCTTAATCTCTTTGGCACAGGGCTTATGTTTATAACTAATTCATGGGCGACATATATGATGAGTCCTTCAGGTGTTAGTATGAAAACTGGCAGGCTGCTGAGTTTGTACGAAGCATTTTATAATGAGCTGTGGATGCCCGTCAATCTTCATCGTTTGATTGCGAATGTATGTTTTGGCGGTTTTGTGGTCGGTGCTTATGCCGCGGTTAAATTCTTAAATTCGAAGACCAAAGAAGAAAGGGCGCATTATGACTGGATGGGCTATGTTGGGAATTTTATAGGTATTGGAGCATTAATTCCATTGCCTTTTGCGGGATATTGGCTGGGACGTGAGGTTTATAGTGCTAGTCCTGTGATGGGCAATATTATGATGGGTGGGGCTTTTTCATGGACATTTATTATCCAGGCGATACTTATCGGCATGTTGTTTATAGGCGCTAACTATTATTTATGGCTTGGGATGGGAAGGATAAAGGGGTCAGAGAGGTACACGGGGTATATTAAATACCTTAATGTTGTTATTTTTATGTGTTTTGCAGTATGGCTTACCCCCCATAATCTACCTCTCAGCGGAGAAGAAAGGGCGATGATTGGCGAGCAGTATCATCCTTTCTCAAAATATTTTGGGGTCATGGCTGCCAAGAATGCAGTGGTAAATCTTATTATTTTGTCGACATTTTTTTCTTTTCTCATATATCGCAGAAGTAATAAGGGCGAGACAGTACGCTTTTCTGAGCAAGGCAAGGTGGGCATGATAGGTATTTTCTCTGCGCTGGGCTTTTGTTTGCTGATGCTGCTTTCTTATGCGGTTTCGTTAAGTTTTGTCGATCTGGAAGCACAAACGAAGATTTATGTGAAACCATTGGTCACAGCACTTTATATACAGTCGTTTGCTGTTTGTCTTGCTGCCTTTTTAACATTCAGGAATAAAGGCAAGCTTGCGCAATCCATGTTGTTTCTGGTGACGGCAGGCATTGCCGTGCTCTATTTTTGGTATTATGGTTTTCAGGTTATGCAGAAGGCTAATATTGTGCTACGCTATTTATCTGTGACCCAGGTTTCGATTGTGATGAGCTGTTTGATTATGAATACGGTTATTGATATTTTGGTATTCCGTAAAGCAAAAGTCGTGGGTGACATAGTTTGGGGTAAAATGCCAGTAAGGTCTCAATATGCATTGCTAATGCTATGTATAGTAATTGTCATTTTGATGGGGCTTATGGGGTTTATTCGCTCTGGCTTGCGTATGGATTGGCATGTATACGGGCTTATGCAGGATACATCTCAAGGGGCGTATACTCCGACGCTTGCTTATATGGGAAGGATTGTTGGCTTGATTGTGGCGTTATTCCTTGGCTTGGTGGCATTTGTGTTTTGGCTGGCAAACCTGGGAGATAAAAAAGTGAAAACTGAGGCCGAAGTATAGTGTTGTATAGACTGTTTATTGATTTATCATTTGACAGCCTTAGTGATTGACTCATTATGATGAATAATGATTGTGTTGATAAATTTTTAAGATCATGGTGGTAAGAAGAAGGCAAAAGAAGGCTTATGAATAAGACGATGTTAAAAATTGTTGCATTTGGAGTTGCTGTCATAGGGTTTTACATGTATATCACCGTCTATGTTACTGGTTTGTCTGGTACGGGCGGGGGGGGGACAGCAACCGGTGTTTCTGCTGAAGCCGGAGAGCAAATTTTCTGGGGCGACGGGCAGTGTAGTACATGCCACAAAATAGGTTCCAGCGGCAGTGCTACAAGAGGGCCTGATCAGGAAGGATTGGCAGAGAGGGCGGAGGAAAGGGCGAAAGAGCTTGGTTTGTCCAGTGGTTTAGAGTATTTAGTAGAATCGATAATTGACCCGGAAAAATACGTGGTGGAGGGGTTCGATAAGATTATGCCGAGGGTGTATGATCCCCCGATCATGTTGTCGCGTGAGAAAATACTTGCTGTTCTGGCCTATTTGCAATCCCTGGGGGGGGAGCCGGATTTAGATGCCATTATGAAGTTTAAGGATAAAATACCGGAAGCTTCTAAGACAAAGGTGAAGCCTTGGGTTCCACCTTTGGCAGTTACCGCGGAAGAGGGGGAACAGGTATTTTTTGATGAATCGCTTGATGTTACTTGTGGCAAATGTCATATGGTAAACGGCAAGGGTCAAAAAGTAGGGCCAGAACTCACAGGCATTGGCGCAATTCAGACTCCACAGTATTTTGTTGAGTCTATCTTGGAGCCAAGCGCTGTTATCGTAAAGGGCTATGAGACGGTCTTTGTAATAACAGCAGATGGTATCCCTTACAACGGACTAATAAAAAGCGATACTGAAGAAGAACTTACGTTGATACTGGAAGAAAGCGGTTCTGTGGAAGAGGTGGTTATTCCGAAAGATGAGATTGAAGATATGAAGAAGCAGGAAGTCTCTATTATGCCTGGAAATATAGGTGAGTTGTTAAGTGTGCGCCAGTTTTATGCAGTAATCGAATATTTGAGAAGTTTAAAGTAGGTCTTGGTTGAGATGGTTAGGGCGATGGTTAACGTTAGGAGTGTTTATTAATGGGGAATAAGCGAAGTCCGTATTTAATGTTTTGGGTTGTTGCGGCAGTCGTATTTTTATTTTTATTCTTGAAATATGTATCTCCGTGGGTTTTTCAGGTATTAATGGATAAAGGGCATCCTATGCCGACTCCAAGTACGCTGATGACATGGTACTTGATTATGGGGATTTTGGCAGGTTTGGTTTACGCTACGACAAGTAATCAGAAATTTGCCGATTTTTTAGGGTTTTTATTGCCGGGTAAAGGGGCCTTCCTTAAGATGTTTTTGCAGAAAATATTTCTTATGGCCTTTCCGCTTGTTGTAGGTTGGTTTGTTTATTCTTATTCTCTGCCTGGAGCAGCTTCACCCGTTGAATTAAGAATTCAGCACCCTACCCTGCCGCAAAAATATGAGAAGCTTGAAAATCCATTTAGAGGAAAAGATGCGGATACTCAAAGGCGATGTGTTGAGGAAGGGAAGGTGCTTTTTCAGGCGTATTGCCGCCCATGCCATGGCTCAAAGGCCGACGGCAACGGGCCGTTTGCGAATTCTTTTCGCCTGAGGCCAATTAATTTCCAGGACCCTGGTACAATTGCAACGGTGGTTGACAACTATCTTTTCTGGAGAATTAAGGAGGGAGGTCCTGGTCTCCCCTCAGAATCCACACCGTGGGACTCTGCAATGCCTGCATGGGAAGGTGATTTGGAAGATGAGCAAATGTGGAAGATTATCATGGGAGAATACGATACGGCAGGTGTGATGCCGCGGCAAAGAGAAAAAGCAGAATAAGAGAACCTTGTCTGGCGGCGTCCAGCTTTGTCGGTATTTAAAAATTTGAAATTAATGTTAATTTTAATGAAGAGCTAATGACTACAATGATAAAACTGTTTAAAAGTAAAGTAATTAATTTTAGCTTGATTGCTTTTGGTATTGTGGCTTTTTGCAAAGCGGATATGGTTGAGGCGCAAGCCTCTCACTTTTTCAGAACGTACAAACGTGAGACGCCTCAAAAATTACCGGAAGACCAGAATGCGGTAGCAGAAGGAAAAAAGGTTTACGAAAAAAGATGCTGGTATTGTCACGGTATAACCGGTACCGGCGATGGACCATCTTCCAGAACTATGTTTCCCAGACCGCGGAACTTTACCCGTAATGAGTTTAAGGTAAGGTCCACGCCATTTGGTTCTGTGCCGACGGATGAAGATCTTTTTCGTATCATAACGAGCGGTATAGAGGGAACGGCGATGCCGTTCTGGAGTACTATCAGCGAAGCGGAAAGATGGCAGGTAATTTATTATATAAAGACGTTTAATGAACAATTTAAGAAAGAAACAGCTCCTGCAGTGTTGAGTGTCGAAAGCGCAGTTGCTACCCAGGAGAGTATTGATAAAGGCCGAGAACTATTTAAACAAGTGAAATGTTTTAATTGTCACGGGGAAGAAGGGCGGGGTAATGGGCCGCTCACGGTTGCTTTGCAAACGCAGTGGGGCATGCCTTATCGTGCGAGGGATTTGACGCAATCGTGGAACTATAAAGGGGGGAGCACGGCTGGTGATATTTATCGGACGATTTCTACCGGATTTAACGAGACTCCGATGGGTTCTTATAAAGAAACGCTTAGTGATGAGGAACGGTGGAGTTTGGCCCACTATGTGGAAAGTCTGTCAAAGAAAATGGCTTCTGATGTTGTTGTAAAGGTAAAGCTTTTGGAAGAAGGTGAATTGCCTGACCATCCTGCAGATGAAGTTTGGGGATTAGCAGCGCCTCTGGAGATTCCATTAGCAGGGCAGATCGTTGCACATCCACGGTTGTGGGAGCCTGCGATCGATTCTATGATGATTCGGGGGCTATACAATGATAGAGAGATTGCTTTTCTCGTAGAATGGGATGATCGTACAAACCTGCAGGAGGATATTTTCAGGGATGCCGTTTCGTTGCAATTTCCCGTAAAAATACCCGAATCGCTAAAAAAACCTTATTTTGGAATGGGTGATTCCGGCGGGGTGGTCAACCTGTGGCAATGGAAGGCCTGTTGGAAAGAAGGTTTTGGTTCAATAGCAGAAATGCCTGCAAATGAACCAGGCGAGATCGTAGAGCTAAATGCTAAGGGATTTAAGAAAATTTCTATACAGTCGCCGGAAAATCAGGATGTCATGGGGGAAGGATTGCATGATAATGGTCGGTGGAAGGTAGTATTTAAACGGCCTTTAAAGACAGAGGACGGGAAGAAGGATATACAATTTGAGATAGGTAAGCTGATACCAATTGCCTTTGCAGTGTGGGATGGTTCTAATGGTGATGCGGGCAGTCAAAAATCGGTATCATCATGGTATTATATCTTACTTGAAAAACCAATGCCTAAAACGGTATTTGTCTATGTATTAGTTGCTGTTGTTATGGGAGCGAGTGTAGAGCTTTGGTTCCTTGCTCGATTAAGAAGGTTTCCGCCTAAGTCAGAAGAAGAGGATCAATAATATCAAGGAGCTTTTATGCAGTTAAAATTAATATCAGGATTTTGTGACAGATTAATTGTGTCGGCGATACTGTTGTGCTTTGCATTGTTTGTTGGTATTGGTATAGCTTTGGCGCAAGAAAGAAGTATTGAACCAATGTTTTTGGAAATAGATAAAAAATACCAAATACCTGAAGGATGGTCTATTCTTCCGTTTGAACTTGAGGATCCATATAAAAGAGTAAAAAACGGGCCTATACTTGCTAATGTTACGCATAAGGCAAACATTGAATGGATATCCAGATGGATCGCCAACCCAAAGGAGGTCATATCAAATGCAAAGATGCCTGACCTGGGTCTTGAGTTTGACGAGATTAAAGCGGTGATTGTTTATTTGGGGAGCATTGCAGATGATGGGCTTTCAAAGGTTAAATGGGATGAATATTTGTTAAAACGCGAAGACGATATGACAGACGAAGAATATGATAAAATGGACCAAATATTTCAGATGGGAAAAGGGGTTTGGGGTCGTGCGCGTTGTACCATTTGTCATCCGGTTAAAGGTCTTGGTGGAAACGTTGGCGTCGGGCCTGATTTAGGAAGTATTGTTACAAAGGTTAACAGGGATTGGTTGTATGACTGGCTTGCAAATACAAAGATGCATTTTCCTGATACACTGATGGCGCAGTTCAGATTTTCAGATGAAGAAATACGAGGACTGGTTGAGTATGTTATGCGTGACACTCAGTTTATGCCTGAAGAGGAATACGAAGACGAAGGTGAAGACGGACAGGATGGTGGCACTCCGAAAACTATCGAAGAAACAAAGTTTTTGACTAATGCTGAATACAGTACAATTAAAGGTGACAGCGCCCTTATATCAAAAGGAAAAGAGGTTGTTGAAAGATCGCGTTGTTTCGTTTGTCACGATATAAAAGGCTTGAGTGAGTTAATGCCGGTTGTTGAGAGAAATAGGGAAAAACTTGAAGGATTTGAGAAGGTTTTGTATGAAATTAGATGTTTAACCTGCCACACCATTCAGAAAAAAGGGGGTACTTATGCTCCCAATCTTACAGAAGCTGGAACAAAGATGAAAATGGATTGGGAAAATGAATTTTTAAAGGCACCTGATATTATACGGCCTCTGAGCCAGCAGATGCCAAAATTTAACTTGACGGGAGAAGATGCCACTTTTGCTACTGAATTTATGGAAAAATATCTTACAAACAAGAAGCTTCCTTCGGGAATTTTTGACAATGAAAAGCCATCTCAGGAGGTAGTTGAGGCAGGGAAGAACTTGTTTTACGATAAAGGGTGCAATGCCTGTCACGCAGAAGGAACTAAGGGTGGCGGTGTTGTAGGGCCAAATCTGGGCACCGTTGGCGATCGGTTGCAGCCTGCATATATGTTTCATCACTTGAAAAATCCGATATTGGTGAATCCGAGGGCAATAGAACCTAATTATGGTTTATCTGATCAGGAAATCAAGTCGTTGGTTGGATTCTTGATTGATCACGTCAAGGGAAAAGAGGGAAATTAACAATGAATCGTTTTTTGTTTTTAAAAGGGAGAGTTTTTATCATTCCGGTGTTTGTTTTATTTTTGACGGGTGGTGCCTGTTTTGCGAAGGAATTGATAACCTCTGCAAGGGAAACAGAGTTTTTGATTTCGGCAAAAGCTTCATTTGAGTATTATTGTTCGCCGTGTCACGGAAAAAACGGCGATGGTCGGGGTACCTTTTATACGATAGACTTGAACCCTAAACCAAGAAATTTTACGGATGCAGCGTACATGGCGACGAGGCCGGAATCGGATTTAATCAAATCAATTACTAATGGAACGGTTTCCATTGGAAAATCCAATCTTTGTCCGCCGTGGGGAAATGTCTTTACCGAAAACAGAATTAAAGAACTGGCAGGTTTTATTAAGGGGCTTTCTGTTGAAAAAACAATAAAAATTGCTGCAGCCGAGAAAGAATCTGTTGTTGAGGGAGGAAAGACCGCTGATTTGAAAACTGCATTTCGATGGTTATTTATTGCGGTAATCACTGTGGCTTTGGCTGGTGGCGCAATCAGTGAGTGGAAGAAGTTGAAAAGCGAATCTGTTTAAATCGCAGAGAATTTTTTTTAATTTGTATTTAAAGAAATAGAGTTATGTATAAAAAGATATTAATACCGATAGATAATTCAATATACTCTGATTATTGTATCGATATAGGCATTGCGATCTCGTTAAAATACGGCTCACTTCTGGCAGGTTGCCATGTTTATGACGCGTCATTGCACCAGAGGCGCTTTCGTGACATGGAGGAAGGATTGCCGGAAAAGTACCAGGATGAAAAAGAGTTGCAAAGACAGCGCGAATTACATACGTCACTAATTAACCAGGGTTTGAAGATGATTTCAGAGTCGTACCTTGATGTCTTCAAGAAGAAATGCAGAAGCGCAAATGTTGAACATGAAGACATTTTGCTGGAAGGTAAAAATTATTGTGAAATAATCAAGGAAGCAAGACGTGGTGGTTATGATTTGGTAATCATAGGGGCACTAGGTCTTGCTTCTGTCAATGAAAATCTTATTGGAAGTGTTTGCGAACGTGTTGTAAGGCGCTTAAAAACAGATGTTCTAGTGGTAAAGAAAAGAGAGTTGGGGGAGCGTCTTGTTGTTGCGGTCGATGGTAGTATGCAATCGTTAGAAGGGATTAAGTCGGCAGTTTCTTTTTCAAGGTCATTTCATTTAAAGATCGATGCGATATCGATATACGATCCTCATTATCACCGTGTGGCATTTGAAAGTATAGCAAAAGTACTTTCTGAAGAAGCCGGAAAAATTTTCAGATTTAAGGAACAGGAAACTCTTCATGAGGAAATAATAGATAAAGGACTTGCTAAGATTTATCAAAGCCATCTTGATAACGCATGTTGTATCGCAAAAAAAGAGGGCGTAGCAATATCTTCCATCTTATTGGACGGAAAACCATTTGACCAGGTGTTGCGGTACTTGAAAAAAGGACAGCCTTCGCTGCTGGTTGTAGGAAAAACAGGGATTCATAATACAAATGGCTTAGACATCGGTAGTACAGCCGAAAACTTGCTAAGACTTGCACCGTGCAATATTATGTTAACCGGAGGCAACATAGCATCAGTTGCAGATCCCACAGTACGTTCTGTTGAGGTATCGGAAAAAACTGTTGGCGATGCAAAGGATCGTACACTGAAAACTGTTTTGGCCGGTTTGGGGGGGGATGAGGAAAAAGATTCTTCCACGGAATGCCTGCCTTTAATTTGGACGAATGTGGCGCGTGAACAAACCGAACGTATTCCTTCTTTTATCAGGGGCATAGTGAGGAAAAGAATAGAGAAATATGCCAATGAGAAAGGCTATAAGGAAATTACGGAAGAAATAGTGAATGAGGTAAAATCTCGATATATGGGAAAAGATTTATCCCATTCACACTAATTTTTCTGGTATAACCTCGTACAGCCGCAGTTGATTTCCCTCCATAACGATAGATAAACATTTCACATGTTGCTCCTTTAAGTTCTGCTCAGGCAATGCGTTACTAACGTTTTTTGATACAGATGCCGATAGGCTAAAATACGCCCTAATATTTAATTGTGAAATCTGAAATACAAAATACGAAATATGAAAGCGACATTCGTTTGCATTTTTGAATTATAGATTTCAAAATAGAAATACTATGATACGGTGTCCATTTATTGACAGTATAAAAAAGGGTAGTTTTGTAATGTTGTATAATAGCGTAATTAAATGAGTAACAATTTGTTTTTATTTGTTGTCAAGCGAACATCTTTTAAAGGGAATGAAGTTTGCGCAATTCTAGCTTTGGTTTAAGGAAAGGTTTTTTTGCGCAAAGTTCTCTGTTAGTGAAAATTACGAAGAAAGGTGTGGGATTTTATGGGTATGATAAAAATGAAATATGTTGTTTTTGGCATGTTAGCATTAATTATGTTAGGTATTGGGAATAGCATGTTTACTTACAAGGCTATGGGTTCAAGCGGAAAAGCGGCTGAACATGAAGGGGTTATTGAGCCAACGCAGGAGTTGATGAAGGATATTGAAAAACGTCTGACTAATATGTTATCGGGTATTCTGGAAAATAATTTGAAATATGTGGCAAATGAGGCTGGCGCTGTAGTAGATCAAAGTTACAAAATAAGTGAGTTCTTCTTTCCGTTTGATCCTAAAAAGAACGAATGGTTTGAACGCGCGGGTATTGACCCTAAAGACGCCGGAAAAATAACAAAACTTAGAGAGGAATTTGCTTTGTTCCAAAGTGGAATAGTCTATAAAGCATTGAATGTGAGAAAGATGGCAATGGAGGGGAGTCAGGAGGAAACGTTAAAGGCTTTTGCTGACCTTATAGAAAAAACATGTTTTGCTTGTCATAAAAAAAACAGGGATTGGCTATTTGATCAGCCAGGCAGCCATGGTCCTGGTAGGTAGTTGGGATGCGTCTGTAATAAAACATTTCCTTGATTTGAGTTGTAAGAATGTATTATGCTAACAAAAACAGGTATATACCACTTACACTAGCGCCCTCAAATTGGTTGCATTGTTGTTAAGTGTTGCATTAAATATTTCAGACAAGAAATGTCCTGGATAGTAAAAGGACTCTAATAGGAAAAACGGCGTGCACACTTTTGTCTTCTTGTGAGTAAAGAATTCGTCGATTTTTCTCTAAAAACCAAAAAATTAGAAATATAATGGAATAAAACTTACAAATTTTGCACTGTCTGAGTATTTTTTTGGGTAGTGTTTCGGGAAGGAGGTTGGTAAGAAGGAAAGTAAGTATTCATAATTTTAAGGGAGTCAATTTTAAATTATGGCATTCATTTTGTGGAAAATTCTAATTGTCTGTAAAAATTTAAGGGAGGAGAGGGATGAAAAAGTTTTATCGCTTATTGGGTAGTAGTATAGCCCTCCTGGGATGTTTGTTTTTGAGCGTTGCGCTATGTATCGCGGAGGAAGCGGAAGGGGTAAAAGGCGTGGCGGAAGAAGAGCTTGCGCCGGCAAAAGAAGTTTTGAAGGTGAAATATATGCAAATTGATGTCCCCGCGCATATCACCGTTGGTGCTTTGGAAGGTGCGTTTAAAAATGCCGAAGGGGTGCAGGTTAAATTACAAAAGCAAGATAAGGCGTTTCCCAACGGAGGGGGTTCGGTGAATTCTGCAGAGATAAAGGCTGTTCACGATGGAATTACGATTTATTTCCAGGTGATATGGGACGATGCCACCGATAATAAACAGGCTATCGCAACTCAAGAGTTTAGAGATGGGGCTGCACTAATGTTTCCCTTGGGGAAGGTAGCGATAAGTCCGGAAGAGCCATTCAGTCCTCGAATGGGCGATAGGCAAAAGCCTGTAAATTTGTGGCATTGGAAGGCTGACTGGGAAGCAGATTTGCTAGCTACTGGTGGCATAGAGGAATGTCCGGCGAGATATCCGAACATGCACGATGATTTCAGTACTAATCCGCACAGTGTGAATTATCATAAAGGAGTGATACAGAGTGCTGCTGAATTGGCAGGCGGGTATGCTGCTCATAATTTGCTTTCTTTGCCTCGGGGTAGAGCCGTTGAGGATTTAAATGCTGAAGGTTTTGGTACATTAACGTCACAGGATCATCAGGACGTAGATGGGTGCAGTGAATTTGAAAACAATAAATGGACTGTGGTGTTTTACCGTTCGTTAAATACGGGAGATCCTCTGGATGTTCAGTTTGTGCCAGGGGAAAGCACTTATTTCAATATGGCAGTATGGAATGGTGACAAAGAAGATAGAAACGGACAGAAGAATATTTCTATACAATGGCATCCGCTGGCGTTGGAAAGAATTGCATGGCAATAAATAAATTTTAAAAATGTTAGATTTGTGTTGTTGATCGAAAGGAGAGTTAGAAGATGACACTTGTACATAACTGGCATTTAGGGAGACGTATGGAGTATCCCTATTTTGAATCCAGGCCGAAACATCAATTTGCTGCCGTGTTTAATATTAACAGGTGTATTGCATGTCAAACATGCACCATGGCATGTAAAAGTACCTGGACTTTTAATAAAGGGCAGGAGTTCATGTGGTGGAATAACGTCGAGACAAAACCTTATGGTGGATTTCCGCAATCATGGGATGTTAAGACGCTCAAGTTGATTGATAGTCCTGATAACATTTGGTACACGGATGATAAAGACAAAGAGACCTCGCAATATGGTACAGGAGCGCCTTATGGCACCTATGAGGGGGATACCATTTTCGAGGTGGCAAAAAAGAAGAATATTAACCAGTGGGCAGTGGGGTATATTCCGGAAGACAAGGAGTGGCGGTCGCCGAATTTTGGAGAAGATACAGCGAAGAGCAGCAATCAGCCGGGAGAATATTCAACGTTGCCGGAGCATAGCCGCTGGTTTTTTTACCTTCAGAGGATATGTAATCATTGTACTTATCCCGGATGTTTGGCGGCCTGTCCCAGAAAGGCTATTTACAAAAGAAAAGAAGATGGGATTGTGCTGATAGACCAAAAACGGTGCCGTGGCTACAGGAAGTGTGTGGAGCAGTGTCCTTATAAGAAGCCGATGTATAGGGGTTTGACCAGGGTTAGTGAAAAGTGTATTGCCTGTTATCCGAGAATTGAGGGTCGTGATTCACTGACGGACGGACGTCCGATGGAAACGAGATGTATGTCTGCTTGTGTTGGGCAAATACGTTTACAGGGATTCCTTGACGACAACCCGAAAAATCCGATTACATGGTTAATAAGACATCAAAAGATAGCACTGCCACTGTATCCACAGTTTGGCACGGAACCTAACATTTATTATATTCCTCCAAGATGGGCTCCAAGGGCATATTTAAGACAGATGTTTGGGCCAGGTGTGGATGAGGCAATTGAAAAGTTTATGGTGCCTTCAAGGGAATTGCTAGCGGTAATGTCATTGTTCAGGATGACTCAGACAATTGTGTATGAATATAAGATCGAAGAAGGCCCGAAGGTGTTTGAGACGGAGATCCACGGTAAAAAATTTACGATGTATAATGACACGGTAATTGGATTTGGCGAAGATGGCAAGGAAGTGGTACGAACTACGGTGGAAGAACCGATACACATTAGACCCGATAAGCATTATAACTCGATTTAATTTTGAGGTATTTTATGGTTGTGAATAATAGTGATCTACAGGAAACTGACCAAGTTGCAGAAGTCGGGAATTTGCTGGCGAGAAGTGCTTTGTATCAGGTATTGTCAACATGCTATCTATTTCCTGAAGAAAAAAAACTTTCCGTTTTAGAGGGCGAGGATTTTAATGAACTTGTGGATAAGATCAAAGGATGTTACACGGAAGGTGATAGTTTGACGGCGATGTTGGAATCTTTAAAAAATGTACAGGAGTTCTATAGTACAGCGGACATAGAAAAATTACAACGGATATATAATCGCATAGTTGGGCATACCATATCGAAGGATTGTCCTCTGTATGAGGGTCAATATGGTGCTGCTCATGTGTTTCAGCAGGTGCAGGATTTAGCGGACATACAAGGGTTTTACCGTGCGTTTGGTCTGGATATTTCTGAAGAAGAAAAAGAACGCTGTGATCATATCAGCGTGGAATTAGAGTTTCTGCAATTTCTTCTTTATAAACAAGCGTATGCAATAGAAAATCATGGAAATGAAGAGGCTGAAATTTGCCTGGATGCTCAGAAAAAATTTTTAAAAGAACATGCAGGTAAATGGATACCTCTTTTTGCCCTTCTTTTCGGGAGAAAATCTATAGACGGTTTTTATTTTGCCATTTCTGAAGTAATGAAGGAGTTTATAAAGTTAGAAATGGACTTGTTGGGCGTTCAGACCGAAACATTCACAGAGTCAGATCTAAATCAGGATGTTGTTGCAGGGGCTCCTGATGAATGTTTATCGTGCGCTTCTTCTGTTGACGAAATGGGAGATAATTGATGATGAAGCTCGAGTTTGACCCAGGTTTGATTGAAGAGGTTGTATTCATGGCGATTAGGGAGAAAGAAGAACAAGGGGATACAAAGCTTTCAGAGGAATATCATCTTCGGGTTGATCCTATATACGAGGATTTTTCTCTTGAAGAACGACCAATACAGTTCAGAAAAGTGGAGTGGGATTTCTTTCACAAGCTAGGATTTGTTGCGCTGGTGGAAAAGGCGCTTGATGAATTTAAAGAGTTAGAGGACTTAATGGCTGGTGCAGTAATAGTGAAAGCAAAAAGCAAGCATGATGAAGGGTCTGACCTTGTAAGTGATTTGAATCGGAAAAATGCAAAAAAAAGGATGAAGGTAAAGCTTTTGGCGGAGCGTTTTCGAGATCACATTTTTCTGGAGAAATTTTTGCGGCACGAAATAATGCACATACTTGATATGTTAAGCGATGCGTTTGGTTATAGAAGTGAGTTTCTGGGGGGAAATCCTATGGAACAGTGCATTGTAACGGAGCGATACAGCACTTTTTGGGATATTTATGTAGATAGCCGCATATTGAAGGATGGCAAAGAGACTATTGGTAGTAGGGAAAGCAGATTTGAAGAATTTTCTGCCCTCTATATGGGGTTCTCTGAAGAGGAAAAAAAGGCGATTTTTGATGTACTCTGGAATGATGAAAACCTCACACACGGAAAGATATTGGAATTGGCAGATGATGTTAATAAAGTTCTGAGATTATCTGATGACAAAATTCCTGAAAATCTAAGACAGAAGAAAAAAATTCTTTTGCCAGGTGCTCTTTGCCCCTTGTGCCAGTTTAGGACATACAAATGGGTCGAAAATCTTGAAGAAGACATAGAAACGGTTCAAGATATAAGGCAGGACTTTTCCAACTGGTCAGCGGAAGATGGAGCTTGTGACCGATGTGTTGAAATGTATAAATCGAGAAAAGCGATTTCTCATCACATTATATAACTTTTGTATTACTATTAAATATTTTTTAGAAAGGAGTAGGAAATTATGAAGCTAACTAGGAGGACTTTCCTACAGGTAGCCGGTGCAACCGGAGCGACCCTTACGCTTGCTAAGAATGCAATGGCGTTCAGGTTGTTAAAGCCTGCAGTCGTGGTAGATAATCCTTTAGATACCTATCCCGACCGAAGATGGGAAAGTGTATACAGAGATCAGTATCAGTATGACCGTACATTTACTTATTGTTGTTCTCCGAATGACACACATGCATGCAGAATACGAGCATTTGTTAGAAACAATGTAATGATGAGGGTTGAACAAAACTATGACCACCAGAATTATAGCGATTTGTATGGAAACAAGGCGACAAGGAACTGGAATCCGAGGATGTGTTTAAAGGGGTACACGTTTCATAGGAGGGTTTACGGTCCATACAGGCTTAGATACCCTTTGATTCGAAAAGGGTGGAAGCGATGGGCGGATGACGGTTTTCCGGAACTGACGCCGGAGAACAAGACGAAGTATATGTTTGACAACAGGGGCAATGATGAATTATTAAGGGCATCTTGGGATGAAGCCTTTACCTATGCGTCAAAGGGCATAATCCATATTACGAAAAAATACAGCGGCCCGGAAGGCGCGCAAAAACTTATTGACCAGGGGTATCCAAAGGAGATGGTTGACAGGATGCAGGGCGCCGGCACACGTACATTCAAAGGACGTGGTGGCATGGGTCTCCTTGGGGTAATTGGAAAATATGGAATGTATCGGTTTAATAATTGCCTTGCCATTGTAGATGCACATAACCGGGGCGTTGGTACTGACCAGGCATTAGGCGGCAGAAACTGGTCGAACTATACATGGCATGGTGACCAGGCTCCAGGCCACCCTTTTTCTCATGGCCTGCAGACTTCGGATGTTGATATGAACGACGTCCGCTTTTCAAAGTTGTTGATCCAAACAGGAAAGAACTTAATAGAAAACAAGATGCCGGAAGCACATTGGGTCACAGAGGTAATGGAAAGGGGTGGAAAGATTGTTGTTATTACCCCTGAGTATAGTCCTTCAGCTCAAAAGGCGGATTACTGGATTCCTATCCGGAACAACACCGATACTGCGCTGTTCCTCGGTATTACAAAAATACTTATTGATAACAAATGGTATGATGCCGATTATGTAAAGAAGTTTACCGACTTCCCGTTGCTGATAAGGACTGATACTTTAAAGAGGGTTTCTCCAAAAGATATTATCCCGAATTACAAATTACAGGATATTTCCGATGGACCGAGTTATCATATTCAAGGTCTGAAGGATGAACAAAGGGAGATAATCGGAGATTTTGTTGTCTGGGATGCAAAATCAAAGGGTCCAAAAGCTATAACACGGGACGATGTTGGTGAGACGTTGGTTAAAAAAGGTATAGATCCTGTTTTGGAAGGTTCGTTTAAGTTGAAAACCATCGATGGAAAAGAAATCGAGGTAATGACGCTGCTCGAAATGTATAAGATACATCTTCGGGATTATGATATTGATTCTGTGGTTAGCATGACTAATTCTCCTAAAGATCTGATCGAAAGGCTGGCGAAAGACATTGCCACGATAAAACCTGTTGCAATCCATTACGGGGAAGGTGTAAATCACTATTTTCATGCAACGTTGATGAACAGGTCTTACTATTTACCGGTAATGTTAACGGGCAATGTTGGATACTTTGGGTCTGGTTCACATACGTGGGCAGGAAATTATAAAGCTGGCAACTTTCAGGCTTCTAAATGGAGTGGCCCAGGGTTTTATGGGTGGGTAGCGGAAGATGTGTTTAAACCAAATTTAGACCCATATGCATCTGCGAAAGATTTAAATATTAAAGGGCGTGCCCTGGATGAAGAAGTTGCCTATTGGAATCACAGTGAAAGGCCTTTGATTGTGAATACTCCAAAATATGGGCGTAAGGTGTTTACCGGAAAAACGCACATGCCTTCGCCAACTAAGGTTCTCTGGTTTACCAACGTAAATCTTATCAATAATGCGAAGCATGTCTATCAAATGTTGAAGAATGTTAATCCAAACATTGAACAGATTATGTCAACCGATATTGAGATAACAGGTTCGATAGAATACGCGGACTTTGCGTTTCCGGCAAATTCATGGGTTGAATTCCAGGAATTTGAAATCACCAATTCCTGTTCAAATCCTTTTATTCAAATATGGGGGAAAACGGGTATCACTCCTGTGTATGAATCAAAAGATGATGTGAAAATACTTGCGGGTATGGCGTCGAAATTGGGTGAATTGCTAAGAGATAAGAGATTTGAAGACAATTGGAAATTTGCCATTGAAGGAAGAGCGAGTGTGTATATCAACAGATTGCTCGATGGTAGCACGACCATGAAGGGATACACATGCGAGGATATATTGAACGGAAAGTATGGAGAACCGGGTGTGGCGATGCTGTTATTCCGGACATATCCGAGACATCCATTCTGGGAACAGGTACACGAGAGCTTGCCATTTTATACCCCAACTGGAAGGCTACAGGCTTATAATGATGAGCCTGAAATTATTGAATATGGAGAAAACTTTATTGTCCATCGCGAAGGACCTGAAGCTACGCCATATTTACCAAATGCGATTGTGAGTACTAATCCTTATATTCGGCCGGATGACTATGGCATCCCGGAAAATGCTGAATACTGGGAGGATAGGACTGTCAGGAATATCAAGAAATCATGGGAAGAGACAAAGAAGACTAAGAATTTCCTGTGGGAAAAAGGGTATCACTTCTACTGCGTGACTCCAAAATCAAGGCATACCGTGCATTCGCAGTGGGCAGTTACGGATTGGAACTTTATCTGGAACAATAACTTCGGAGATCCGTACAGGATGGATAAGAGAATGCCTGGTGTCGGTGAACATCAAATACATATTCATCCTCAGGCCGCAAGAGATTTAGGGATTGAGGACGGAGACTATGTTTATGTTGATGCAAACCCTGCCGACAGACCATATGAAGGATGGAAGCCAAACGATTCTTTTTATAAGGTATCTAGGCTTATGTTGAGGGCGAAGTACAACCCTGCATACCCGTATAATTGTACGATGATGAAACATTCTGCCTGGATTTCTTCCGACAAAACGGTACAAGCGCATGAGACAAGACCGGATGGTAGGGCGTTGTCTCCGAGCGGTTATCAGTCCAGCTTCCGCTACGGTTCACAGCAGAGTATTACAAGAGATTGGTCGATGCCAATGCACCAGTTGGATAGCCTTTTCCATAAGGCTAAAATCGGGATGAAGTTTATTTTTGGTTTCGAAGCGGATAATCATTGTATTAATACCGTGCCAAAGGAAACATTGGTAAAGATCACAAAGGCTGAGAATGGTGGCATGGGAGGAAAAGGTGTTTGGGATCCTGTTAAAACCGGATACACTGCCGGCAATGAGAATGATTTCATGAAGAAGTTTTTGAATGGTGAATTAATAAAGGTTGATGCATAATTTTTTAGATATAAAGCGATAGTGATAACGAGCTAACAAATGTTGACCTAAGTTGATGCATTTGTTAGCTCGTGTAATTTTATGTAAATTTTCAAATGGAGGAAGGCGAAGGCTTATGAAAAGAATTTTAATTTCTGGTATTCTTGCGATGATGTTTGCAGTATCAATGCCAAATGTATTGAAAACTCTCTATGCAGAAGAAAAAGCAGCTTTAAGTGCCGAGGAGGCAGCAGATGCCCTGAAGAAATTGGAAGAAGCGCAACAAAAATTGAAGAGGGTGGTTCAAAATATCCCAAAGATTGAGAACGGTGGTTCTATTACAGGGAAAGTAACATGTAAAAGGGAAAGGACAAATGAGAATGTCGTCGTTTTCCTTGAAAAAGTCGACAATAATGATTTCCCACCACCGACTGAACATGCGGTTGTTGATCAGCTTAACCTAACGTATGTGCCAAGGGTTGTGGCTTTGCAAAAGGGTACAGTAGTGGATTTCCCCAATAGTGATGCGGTTCGCCACAATGTCTTTTCTCCACCGACCGCGGCGTTACAGTTTAATCTGGGTACATACCCAACGGGCGTTATAAAAGAAGTGAAATTTGATGTTTTGGGAGAAACACCACTTCTTTGCAATGTGCACGCGGAAATGGCGGGTTATGTTCTTTCACTGGCAAATCCTTATTTCGCTATGACTGACAAGGAAGGGAATTATACCATCAATAATATTCCTCCCGGAAAATATACGGTGAAGACCTGGCATGAAAAACTCAAAGAATTATCACAAGAGGTCACGGTAGAGACAGGAAAAACTGCTACGATAGATTTCCAATTAGCCAGAAGAAGATAAGCAACTTTATACATCAAAAAAATCCTGGCGGACTGTGCGTATCGCCAGGATTTTTTTGTTAATGGAACGTCTTAAAAATGTTAGGGGGGTTTTTACAAATATTTTAATGCCTTATTTTAATAAATTTCTTCTATCTCTGATTTTGGGGTGCGCAGCATTAGGTTGTTGAGCGCCTCCAATGGTTTTTTCCCAGAGAACAACACGGAATAAATTTCATGGGTAATCGGCATTTCAATACGGTATTTCTTTGAAAGTTCGATAACCGATTTAGTTGTCCACACCCCTTCCGCAATTTGCTTCATATCACGTAATATTTCCTCCAACATCTTTCCTTTGCCGATTTGTTCTCCCACCCATCTGTTTCTTCCATAAGGGCTGATACAGGTAGTTATTAAATCGCCCAGTCCGGAAAGCCCTGAAAAGGTTATTTTTTTTGCACCCATAGCAGTGCCAAGACGGCTTATTTCCGCTAAACCGCGGGTGATTAGCGCCGCTTTTGTAGTGTCTCCCAGACTTAATCCGTCGCATATGCCGGCGGCAATTGCAATCACATTTTTCAGGGCAGCTCCTATTTCTACACCAATTATATCCGTATTCGTATAAACCCTAAACCGATCAGTTGTAAAAAGTTCCTGTACGGTTTGTGCTAAAGATAAATCATTTGAAGATGCAACAATAGTAGTTGGCAAGCCATGGGCAACCTCTTCTGCATGACTAGGTCCCAAAAGCAAAGATACCGGCGGGTCTCCTAGTACATCGCGGATAATTTCGCTTGGCCGCATGAGTGTTTCGTTTTCGATCCCTTTTGTGATACTAATGATGGGAGTTTTATTGACAAATACCTCCTTAAATTTAAGCAGCACTGAACGCAAATAAGGAGTGGGAGTCGCGGATAGAATAAATTGCGTATCCATTAATGTGGCGGTAATTTCAGAAGTAATAGCAATATCCGGTGGGATGATAATGCCTTTTAAATATTTTGTGTTTTCCCTTTTTTCGTTTAAATAATCAGTGTAAGACTTGTCATGTCCCCAAAGACCGATTTTATTGCCTTTATTGTATAATAAAATGGCGAGAGCAGTTCCCCAGCCACCATTTCCAATGACAGTAATATTTTTTGCACTAAAGTTTTGAGTCATTTTTATTTGCATATAAAAACAGGCTGGATTAAATCCAGCCTGTTGCATAAGATAGTTTGTAAATAAAAACTAATGTGTACATTAATCTTTATTTTGTAGACGGGCAAGCACCTGATTCGTGCAATGGATAAGCAGCGCATAAATCTTTTACTATGTTTTTAACATCCCTTTTTGCCTGGTCATTGTGTGGACGGGATAAAATTTTGTCAATGCATTCCGCAATCTTTACCGAATCCTTTTCATCCATTCCTCTGGAAGCAATTGTCGGCGTTCCGATACGAATACCGCTCGGTTCATTTGCGCCTCTTTCATCATAAGGAACAGTGTTTCTGTTCAGTACTATATTAACAGTTTCAAGCAGTATTTGCGCTTCTTTGCCGGTGATATTCTTGTTGCGTAAATCAACGAGAAATAAGTGATTATCCGTACCGCCGGAAACTATGTCGTATCCCTTTTTAACAAATTCATTGGCCATGGCTTGTGCATTTTTAACTGTTTGTTGCTGGCATTTTTTAAATTCTTCAGACATCGCTTCCTTAAAGGCTACTGCCTTTGCAGCGATACTATGCATAAAAGGGCCTCCCTGGATTCCGGGAAACACCATTGCGTCAATCTGTTTTGCATATTTGGATTTGCACAAAATAAGACCTCCTCTAGGCCCGCGTAATGTTTTGTGGGTTGTTGTGGTAACAAAATCGGCAAAAGGAACCGGAGAAGGATGAACGCCTGCCGCAATCAGGCCTGCGATATGCGCGATATCTGCCATAAAATAAGCGCCGACTTCATCTGCAACAGCCCTGAATTTTTTAAAGTCAATAATTCGCGGATAAGCGCTTGCCCCGGCAATAATGAGTTTTGGCTTAAATGCAAGAGCGATGTTGCGCAACTCATCATAATCTATGCAGCCGGTTTCTCTTTTTACACCATAGTGGGATATTTCGTACATCATCCCGGAAAAATTCTTTTTAAAGCCGTGAGTTAAGTGTCCGCCATGTGAGAGATCCATGCCCAGTACCCGGTCTCCCGGCTTTAGTACGGCAAAACATACCGCCATATTTGCCTGCGAACCTGCATTTGGCTGTACATTAGCATGTTCAGCGCCAAATATCTGCTTTGCCCTTTGCACGGCCAAATGCTCTACGGTATCTACATTCGCACATCCTGCATACCATCGTTTGTTAACATATCCCTCAGCATATTTGTTGGTCATGAGAGAGCCTTGTGCTTCTTGTACGGCAAGGCTGCATATATTTTCTGATGCGATTAAATCAATTGTTTCCTGTTGCCTTTTTGCTTCTTCCTGTATGGCATTCCAGACTTCCGGGTCGTCATGTTTTAACGTTGTCATAATTCCTCGTTTTTGTTAATAAATTTGATTTTGCCATTTTCCATTTTAAATAAGCTTCAATAAACCCCTCTATTTCACCATCTAACATTGCCTGTGTATTACCACTTTCCTTGCCAGTTCTTAAATCTTTAACGAGCGAGTACGGTTGTAATACATATGATCGTATCTGGTTTCCCCAGGCGATTTCACCTTTTTCGTCATAGGCTGCAGATAATTCCCTTTCCTTTTCTTTCTCCTTTATTTGATATATCTTTGCTTTTAACATGTTGATTGCTCGTCTTCGGTTTTGATGCTGTGAGCGTTCACTTTGGCATGCTATTACAATTCCGGTAGGCAAATGAGTAATACGAACCGCAGAAGATGTTTTATTTACATGCTGCCCACCCGCCCCTGATGAACGGTATGTATCTACCTGTAATTCATTGTCGTTTATTTCTATTTCCTCTTCCTCTTCTATTTCCGGCAGTACATCAACAGCAGCAAACGAAGTATGTCTTCTGGCATTGGAATCAAATGGAGAAATTCTTACTAAACGGTGTACACCAATTTCAGATTTTAAATGCCCATAAACATATTCGCCTTCGATGAGAACGGTAATTCTTTTTAATCCGGCTTCTTCCCCCGCGAGTGAATCAATGAGAGAGAGTGTGTGACCATTTTTTTCTGCCCAGCGTGAATACATACGAAAAAGCATTGAAACCCAATCACATGATTCTGTTCCTCCGGCCCCGGCGTAAATACTCAGGTAAGCATTGCAATGGTCATGGGCTTCGCCAAGCATTGTATGTAGCTCGAGTTTTTCAAGTTTTTGTGTAAATAATGCAATATCCCCAACTATCTCCGCTGTTGTTCTTTCATCGCTTTCTTCGTCCATAAGGTCAACCAGAAATTCTATCTCTTCGTAAGTTTTTTGTAATTCTTGCAGAGGCAAAACAATTCCTTTGAGAGTTTTTAATTTATTAATAATCTGCTGTGCCTTATCTTTGTTTTCCCAAAATCCCGGAAAAGATAGTTTGTTTTCAAGTTCGGTTAGCTCCTTTTCTTTGCTTACTACATCAAAGAGAGTCCTTTATGTTAATGAGACGTTCACGGAGGTTAGGGAGATCTTTTCTGATATTTTCGGTCATTTTTTTCCTGTTTCTTTGTTTAAAAAGTTATAAGATTCCAAAAAGGGCATTTTTGGTGTGAAATCAACAAAAGAGAGAATTAGTAATTTTAAGAGGTAATCTTGAATATAAAAATCATTATTTAAAAATTCCGGACGAAAATAGAATTTGTTTTATTTGTGAGTTTTATGAAGATATTTTTATCGTGAAATAGTATCGGTAATGTCTGATAAATATCCGATATATAAGCATGAATATTACAAAAAACTATTAAATGTGTCAATACGGAATTTGTATTTGACTTGGGACTAATATATACGTACCATTTGTGCGCTAGAGATTTTTATAAAACAACATGGGTTGCTTGTTCGTATTTGGAAGGAGATATAACAAAATAAATATTTTCCGGAAAGTATTTAAAGAATATTACAATTTTAAGCCATAGTTGAATGCTTAAATTTCTAAAATCAGTTTGTGATTATGGGGGTAAATTTATCAGGGGTTGTATGGTGTTAGCCCGGGGATGGCTGAGGTTTGAAAGCATTAGTTATTTCATATAAAGGTTTTCTAAAAGTGGGCAATGTTGTGAATAAACATAGGGTTTTTGTGCCGTCGTTTGTTTTTTATCAATGTATTAATAACAAGAGAGAGTCTGATACAAAATTGTGCGTGTAATTGCGGGAAGTGCAAAGGGTATTTTGCTTTGTTCTCCTAAGGGGAACAAAACAAGGCCAATACCGGATAATGTGAAAGAATCACTGTTTAACATATTGGCGGAGATCATCCCGGACAGTCGTGTGCTGGATTTATATGCCGGTACGGGGGCTGTTGGAATAGAGGCATTAAGCAGGGGTGCTAAATCATGTTTGTTTGTGGAGAATGGCACGTTTGCAATCCAGTCGATAAAAAAAAACATCAGCGCAACAAAACTGCTTAACAAGTCGGTAACCG
The DNA here is from genome assembly GCF_900696675.1 of uncultured Candidatus Kuenenia sp. Taxonomy (NCBI): domain Bacteria; kingdom Pseudomonadati; phylum Planctomycetota; class Candidatus Brocadiia; order Candidatus Brocadiales; family Candidatus Brocadiaceae; genus Candidatus Kuenenia; species uncultured Candidatus Kuenenia sp. The sequence continues at coordinate 24,805 of NZ_CAADGZ010000011.1, forward strand.
TAAGATGTGATGTGCTTAAAACCATCCCCTTTCTGGAGCAGAATACCGACGGGATTGATATTGTTTTTGCCTGTCCGCCATACCCCCTCGCCGACAACAGTTCTTATAGAGAAAAATTGCTGATGCTCTTGTCAATATTATTCGAAAAAGACATTGTGTGTCCGGGAGGAATTGTTGTGTTTCAACATAGAAAGATAACGCTGGAGATACCTCCAGGTGCTTCGTTTTTAAAGTTGTACGATACTAGAAGTTATAGAGAAACACAAATATCTTTTTTCGAAAAAAAAATCACAGTGGGAAACATGTCATGAAGTTTTGGGAAGATCGGGGGAAATTAAAAATTGCAGCACCAGCAAAAATCAATTTGTTCCTTGAGATTTTAGGGAAACGTCCAGATGGATATCATGAAATCGAAACCGTTATGCAAAAGGTGTGTTTATACGATTACCTTTATTTGGAAGATAATGAAGGTTTGGAATTCAGTTGTTCAAATCCAGGACTTGAAACGGGTGAAAATAACCTGATTATTAAAGCGGTGCGATTGTTGCAAAAAGAATCGGGTATTTCCAGAGGGGTAAAGATATTTTTAGAAAAAAATATACCGGTGGGGGCAGGTCTTGGCGGCGGGAGTAGTGACGCTGCAGCCACTTTAATCGGCATAAATAAGATGTGGCGGCTTGGGTATGATAGTGAAAAATTAATGTTGTTTGCAAGCAGGCTTGGTTCCGATGTCCCTTTTTTTATAGGCGAGAATACTGCTGTTTGCAGAGGAAGGGGGGAAATTATTCAGCCATTCCCATCCCGTGTAATATATCATTATGTAATAGTGTATCCGGGCTTTGAGGTAAGTACTGCTACCATATATAAAAATTTCAAAATTGGCTTGACAAAAAATTTGAAAGATGTTAGTTTCACCTTGCGTTTCTTAGAGGCAGACGATGCTACTCTGCTGGGGAAGTATTTGCACAATCGATTAGAAGACGTCGTTTTTAAGCTCTATCCTCAACTTGAAGAAATTAGACAGAAATTTAGAAAATTTGATTTTTGTGGAGTGCTTTTATCTGGAAGTGGTTCTGCAGTATATGGATTATGCAGAAGTGGAAGTGATGCAAATAATATAGGACAAAAATTAAAAACGTTTGGTATTGGTGATGTTTTTGTGGTAGCCAGTGATTTCGAAGGCATAACTAAGTGAACAGGAAAGGGGATGGCCGTGAATATAACTGAAGTTAGGGTGAAGCTGACCGAAGCGAAAAAAAACAGATTACAAGCGTTTTGCAGCATTACGATTGATAACGATTTTGTTGTTAGAGATCTGAAGGTTATCGAGGGGCATAAAGGGGCTTTTGTGGCAATGCCAAGCAGAAAGCTTACAGACCGATGCCCGGGTTGTGGCGGGAAAAACCACCTTATGTCTCAATACTGTAACGATTGTGGTACAAGACTAGATGAAAAGCGGGCATCAAAGGGTGCGGGAAGGTTAAAATTACATGCAGATACCGCACATCCGATAAATTCAAAATGCAGAGAAGAAATACAGGAAAAAGTTCTTGCCGCCTATAAAGAAGAAGTGGAAAGGTCTAAACTGCCAGGTTACAAGCCTCCAAAATATGAAGATATGGATGATTTGGATTCCAGCGATTTTGATAGCGAAGATGTATGAGGTCTGCAAAGTAGTAAAACCTTACGGATAGAAATATAAGAGTTCACAACTCAATATTTTCACATCAATTGACTTCTTGCTGTTCAATTTAAACATACCTCTTTGAACATACCGTAAAGAAATAGAACGCGAAAGTGTGTTTTCTGAAGGTGTTCTTATGTTTGCTTTAAACTTTTGTGTTATCTTTTACAAAAACCAATGATTAAAACAGGTTCTCACATTCTAATAAATGCATTGATACGGGAAGGGGTAGAATACGTGTTTGGCATTCCAGGCGGCGCTGTTCTTCCTTTGTTTGACGCATTATATGAATCGCAGATTAAATTTATTTTAACGAGACATGAGCAGGGCGCAGGCCATGCGGCGGATGGATTTGCGAGGGCAACAGGCAAAGTAGGTGTATGTTTGGCGACCTCAGGCCCTGGCGCTACAAACTTAACAACTGCTATAGCAACGGCATACATGGATTCCGTTCCGATGGTTGCTTTGACGGGACAGGTAAAAACATTTCTTATCGGTAATGACGCCTTCCAGGAAGTTGATATTATTGGAATAACCCGCCCCATAACAAAACACAGCTATTTAGTTAAGGATGTTAAAGATTTAGCAAGAGTAGTAAAAGAAGCATTTTATTTGGCAAATTCCGGCAGACAAGGTCCCGTATTAATAGATTTGCCCGTTGATGTTACTATGGCTGAATGTGAAGAAATAATACCTCCGGAAATAGATTTGCCAGGATACAAACCCACGTATGAAGGTAATATTCGTCAGATAAAAATTGCCGCAGAGGTAATTAATAATGCAAGGCGCCCTGTATTGTATACAGGTGGCGGCATTATTGCTTCAGATAGCGCAAAGGAATTATTGGAACTTGCGGAAAAAGGGAATATCCCCGTCACCACAACCCTTATGGGTCTTGGGGGCTTTCCGGAAAATCATAATTTATCTTTGGGTATGCTGGGAATGCACGGGACTGCGTATGCGAATTTTGCAGTTACGGCATGTGATATATTGATTGCAATTGGTGCGCGGTTTGACGACCGTATCACAGGTAAAATTGATGAATTTGCACCAAACGCAAAAATTATCCACATTGACATAGACCCTTCTTCCATAAGTAAAAATATCAAGGTAGATATACCGGTTGTGGGGTACGCCCAAAATACCTTGAGAGAACTTAATAAACATATCAGTTTTGTCGAGAGAAGAGAATGGTTCGATAAAATCAAGCAATGGAAAGAACAAAATCCATTAACATATAATAATAGTGGAGATCTTATAAAGCCTCAGTATGTGATAGAACAAATATATGAAGCAACGAATGGTGAGGCAATTATAACCACGGAAGTTGGACAGAATCAGATGTGGGCGGCACAGTATTATACATATACTAAGCCGCGAACATTCCTTTCATCCGGGGGATTGGGTACAATGGGATACGGATTTCCTGCGGCAATTGGAGCGCAATTGGGATGCCCGGATAAAATTGTGGTGGATATTGCAGGGGATGGCAGTATCCAGATGAATATTCAGGAACTGAGCACCGTGGTTCGGTTGAATATTCCGGTAAAGATTGTTATCCTTAATAACGGGTACCTTGGTATGGTACGGCAATGGCAGGAGTTATTTTACGATAAACGTTACTCCTGTGTAAGTTTAAACGGGAATCCGGATTTCGTAAAGTTGGCGGAATCGTATGGAGCGAAAGGATTTTTGATAGAAAAGAAAGAGGATGTGCGTCCCACGTTGGAAAAAGCATTTTTCACAAAACAACCCGTAGTCATGGATTTCAGGGTCGACCCTAATGAAAATGTTTTTCCGATGGTCCCCTCAGGCAAACCAATCCATCAAATGATTGGAACAATGGCATAACAGTACATTGTTATAATTATAAGACATAACTTGTCTTTAGTCAGAAATATATTAAATACGAAGCACGTACAGGATACAAAAATGGAATTAATTTTAAGCGCAACAATTACACTCGGCATATTAGGAATGATCTTTGGCATAGGTTTGGCCATTGCCTCGGATACCTTTGCCGTGAAAGTGGATCCCCGTATCGAAAGAATTAACGAGGTGCTTCCCGGCGCAAATTGCGGGGCATGTGGTCAGCCCGGTTGTGGCGGCTTTGCCCAGGCGATAGTGGAAGGAAAATCGCCTGTTACAGGCTGTACTGTTGGACAATCTTATGTGGCGGAACGTGTTGCCAATATTATGGGGGTCGAATTTGAAAATAAGGAACGGGTTTTTTCCGTTGTAATGTGTCATGCAAAAGGTGTTACTAACAAATTTATCTATAATGGAGTAAAGGATTGCCGTGCGGCAAACATTATCAGCGGCGGTTTTTTTGGCTGTGATTATGGATGTTTGGGCTTAGGTACTTGTGTTGAAGCATGTAAATTTGAAGCCATGTACATGGGGAAGGACGGTTTGCCAAAAGTAATAAGGGAACGCTGCACAGGTTGTGGAAAATGTGCGGAAGTTTGCCCAAGGGAGATCATCAGTATATTGCCTGAATCAAAAATGGTGCATGTGAGATGTAAATCCTTAGATAAAGGCGCTGTTGCAAAGAAAATATGCCAGGATTCCTGCATTGCTTGTAAACGCTGCGAAAAGGAATGTCCATATGACGCAATTCATGTGCAAAACAATCTTGCAGTAATTGATTATCAAAAGTGTACATCATGCGGCAAATGTGTTGATGTCTGCCCCAACCATACGATAATAAATTATGCAAGAGCGTTAAGTTCCGCCTCAACGGTCTCATCTCAATAAATGCACCAGGATCGGTTTTTCATACCCAATGTTTCCATAGATTCAGAGATTTGGATTGAAGGAAAAGAAGCACACCACATCTTACACGTCAAAAGAGCAAAACAGGGAAACAAAATTACCCTTTTTGATGGAAAAGGCATTGAATACAAGGCGGTTGTTGTTGAAACGCAACGTGCCAGGTTAAAAGTATTTATTGAGAGTTCCCTGGTCGTTGACAGGGAGCCGAACGTCTCAATTACAATAGCCGTTTCTATTCCTAAAGGAAAATTTTCCGACATCTTAATCCAAAAATGTTCTGAATTGGGGATACACACTTTGACCCCGCTTCATTGTGAAAGGAGCGTTGTGGCGATAAAAGAAACGTCAGCGGAAAAACGGGAGAGATGGAATAAGATAGTCATTGAATCCTCCAAACAATGCAAACGGAATATTCTTACTGAAATTACGACTGGTGTGGCGATAGAAGATTTTTTGAAAACTTTATGCGATTACGACCTTTCACTCATTCCATGCTTAAGGCGTCATGCAATGTCCCTGAAAGCTGTATTACGCGAAAGGCCTTCTGCAAAAAAGATTGTTTGCCTTATAGGCCCTGAGGGTGGTTTTACTGATAATGAAATTGAACGTGCCGTTGAAAAAGGCTGCATTCCGGTAACTCTGGGAAGTTCGACTCTAAGAATTGAGACTGCCGCAATAGCCGTTTCCTCCATGCTGTTGTATGAATATTGTCTATGACTATGAATGCAAATCGATTTAATCAGAAGTCTGAGGACTGATCTCCGGATTCTGACTTCCGACGTCTGATTATGCGGCAGACAGGTTTCCTTAATACCGCTTGTAGTTGCGTTATAAATATACGGTTCTTGTGAAAGGATTTTTGTGTGAAGGCGGTAGTGAAAGCAAATCGTGCCAGTGGGCTGGAATTGGTAAAGATGCCGGAACCAAAGCTTGGCCCAAAAGATGTTTTAATTAAGGTTCAGGTTGCCTCTATATGCGGAACGGATGTTCATATAGATGACTGGACATATTGGGCGCAGCAGCGCTTTACGCCGCCCCGTATTATAGGCCATGAGTTTGCCGGTTATGTGCAGGAGGTTGGGAAGGAGGTTACGTTTGTTAAAGCTGGGGAGAGGGTTTCTGCGGAAACTCACATTTCATGCGGCTACTGCTACCAATGCAAGAATGGATACAGAGAAGTATGCAGAAAAAGTAAATTGTTAGGGATTGATTACGATGGAACGTTCGCCGAATACCTTAGCCTGCCTGAGCATGTATTGTGGAAAGATGATCCTCGTATTCCTGATGAATGGGCGACAATTCAGGAGCCGTTTGGAAATGCTGTTGACACGGTAATGTCTGAGGATATATCTTCAAAAACGGTGCTTATTTTGGGGGCAGGTCCAATTGGTCTCTTTGCCGTAGGTATAGCAAGGGCATGCGGGGCGTCTCTCATTATTGTTTCTGACCCAAATGATTATCGGCTGGATATCGGTAAAAAGATGGGTGCGGATATTGTGGCGAATCCGAAAAACACAGATATCCTGAATTGTGTGCTGGAAGCGACGGAGGGAAATGGCGTAGATGTGGTTCTGGAGTTTTCCGGCAATAAACTGGCGCTTGATCAGGGACTTAAGTCTCTTACTCCCGGTGGAAGAATATCGATTTTGGGGATATATGAAACCCCTGTTGATATTGATCTGAATAGAGAGGTTATTTTTAAAAAAATACGCATATATGGGATTACCGGCAGAAAGATATTTTCTACGTGGTATAAGACGTCCAGGTTTCTGTCTTCCGGGCTGGTGGATCCTGGACCGGTTATTACACACACGTTTTTACTGGAAGATTACGAAAAGGGCATGCAGCTAATGAGAGATGGCATGTGTGGAAAGGTTGTTTTGCAGGTCATGCCGTAATTTCATTCCGTTTGCATGGATTTGAAAGACCCCTGCAACTGTTAAAGAAAGGATTCTGGAGTAATGAGCCGCCTTAATTTTATTCATGACGAACTGGAAAAACTTGAAGAAGAGGGGCTTTTCGTCAACATAAGAACCATTGAAGGCCCTCAGGATGCATGGATCACCGCAGATGGAAAGAAGGTGTTAAATCTCTGCTCAAATAATTATCTCGGGTTTGCGAATAGCCCCCGGTTGAAATCTGCTGCGAAGGGGGCGATAGATGCATATGGCGTAGGGCCTTCTGCGGTAAGGACAATTTCAGGAACCACTGTGTTGCATTGTGAGCTGGAGAGGAAACTTGCTCTTTTTAAGGACGTGGAGAGCACCATTTCCTTTCAATCAGGATTTTGCGCAAACCTGGCAGTCATTCCCGCTATTGCTGGCAAAAATGACGTCATTTTTTCTGATGAACTGAATCATGCGAGCATTATTGATGGATGCCGCCTTTCCGGGGCAAAAATTATCAGGTATGGACATTGTAACCCTGATGATCTGAGAGGAAAAATTTCGCAGGAAAGTAATGCCGGAAAACGGTTGATAATCACGGACGGCGTGTTCAGCATGGAAGGAGATATCGCTCCCTTGCCGGAAATTGTTAACATTGCGGATGAATTCAATGCCATTACGATTGTTGATGATGCACATGGCGAGGGTGTTTTAGGGGAAGGCGGGAGAGGCATTGTTGATTATTTTAAACTGCAGGGGAAAGTAGATATCGAGGTTGGCACGCTGTCAAAGGCATTTGGAGTAGTAGGTGGTTATGTAGCGGGGAGTAAAAAATTGACGGACTATCTGTCCCAAAAAGGGCGCCCTTTTCTTTTTTCAAGCGCTGCAACCTCCCCTGATGTGGCGGCATGTATTGCAGCAGTGGATATCCTTATGGAATCAAAGGTTCGGGTTGAAAAACTATGGTCAAACACCGCATTGTTCCAGAAACAAATGGAAAATACAGGTTTTGACATAGGGAGAACGCAAACGCCAATAACTCCAATAATGGTTGGAGACGCCAAATTGGCAAAAGAGTTTAGCCGGAAATTGTATGAAGAGGGGATTTTTATACAAGCAATCGGGTATCCGACCGTTCCTGTTGGGAAGTCTCGTCTGCGTGCAATGCTTTCTGCTGTTCATAGCGAAAACGACCTTTTGTGGGCTGTAGGATGTTTTGAAAAAATAGGGAAAACATTGGGGATATTGAATTAAAAAACCTTTACACTATTAATGCGATTGAATTTTTAAAGTAAAAAATTTAATATATCCGTATTATGTTAACTTTTTTAAAAAGGTAAATTGGAGCCGAATATGAAAAAATATATTAGTTTTGCGATACTCATTTTATGTATTGCGGGTTGCGGAAAAAGTGAAAAGGAAAGGCATGAAGAAGAAATATCTGCAACCGCTATGAATCAATCAGAGGTTTCTTCCAAAAGGGAACATGATTTTATTAAAAATGAAAAAGGCTTTATCGTTCACATGAAAGACATTAAGGTGTTGTTGAAACATTTGCAGGCCTCTATTAACAAAGAAGACTGGAAAGCTATTCAACAAGATACAAAAAAATTGAAAAATTCAAGTCCTGTCGTATATACAGGGGCAAATAAGAATGATTTACCGACAGAATTTGTAAAGCTGGACGTCCAATTCCACTTAGATACGCTTGAATTGGTGAATGCATGTCAGGAAAAGAACAAGGATAAAGCAATGGCAGCATTTTTTAAAGTAGTGAATGGGTGTGACGAATGCCACGCCAAGTTCAATCCAAAAGAAACATCCACATCCTGGTTCCGATAAAGAGTCATTTTTACAATATCAGAAGAATGAATGGGTTTTTGTATCATTCAATAGCCCTGATATTAAATACCTCAGTAATGATATTTATTGAAAGGGTGAATTATGATAAAAAAAATTTTGATTGTAGATGATTCTGTTGTTGCCAGATTGGGGGTAAAAAATTGTATTTTAAAAGATGCCTCATATGAGATATATGAAGCGTCTGATGGTTTTATGGGTGTTGAAGAATTTAAAAGGGTTTCCCCTGATATAACTTTTCTGGATATGACAATGCCTGTAATGTCAGGCATTCAGGCGCTTGAAGAAATAAAAAAAATCGATGAAAACGCTATAGTCATTGTGATAACCGCGGATACTCAGCCAAAGACTATTGAAAAAGTGAAAGAATTGGGGGCATTAACATTGTTGAGAAAGCCGCCTAAAAAAGAAGATATAATTAATGCTATAGCTAAGGCAAAAGATATACAGGTAAGTAAAGAGAAAAAATGAAAGATACTTCAGGGAATTTTCTGAGCGAATTACAAATAGATGCGCTCAAAGAGATCGTTAATATTGCATTTGGAAATGCGGCGGCGTCACTTTCCGAGGTTATTGAATTGCATGCTACATTAAACGTGCCTGAGATAAAAATAGTGCATTCAAAAGAACTGCGGGACTTTATTGGCAGCACTTTTGATGGCGGCGAAGATTTGCATATCGTTGAACAACATTATACCTCTGGATTCAAAGGTATTGCGTATCTTGTCTTTTCCATGGATAGCGGTAAATCATTTATTTCATTGCTGGAAGAATATAATGAAATGCCTGCAAACATGTCCATTAATTTGCTGGAAAAGGAAACGTTAACGGAGGTGGGAAATATTATAATCGGTGCTTGTCTCAGCAAAATAGCGGAATTGTTGTCAGATGTCGTTTCTTATCTTCCGCCAAGATATATCGATGGAAAGTATTTTTATGAAGACATGCCGGGGAATTTCTTCGATGGAGAAGGATATGCGGTTATCCTTAAAACCATATTTCAATTTGAGAAAGCGGATGTTGATGGCTTTTTGTTTCTTCTTATTAATATGGATTCTATCGATAAGATAAGAGAAGCGGTTGATAAATTTATGAAGAACTATGAATAAAATTCCAGAGCAAATCTGCAATTCGATAAATTTATGACTGGTTATACTGGATGCTGAATTTAAAGTCCATTACTGGAACCAATGGATGGAGATGAATAGCGGAATACCTGCCGGGGATATTACCGGCTCGGTGCTGTTTGATTATTTTCCAAATTTAAACAACCGGAAATTTTTGCGAAATTGTAAATCGATATTCGCCTTCGGAAATTTCTGCTTTCTTTCACAAAAACTGCATCATTATATTTTCCCGTTCAGGCCTGTAAGCTCCTTTGGCTTACAGTTTGACTATATGCAGCAGAGCTGCTCAATATTTCCCATTCGCAACGGAAATGAAAAGATAGAATACATATGCATTACAGTGCGGGACGTCACTGAAATAGTTGCATACGAGCATAAACTGCTGGACGCCACAAGGAGGGACTATCTGACCGGGTCGTTTAACCGCAAATATTTAGAGGATAAACTGAGGGAGGAGTTTGAACGGCATAGGAGATACGGCGCACCTCTTTGCCTAATTATTTTTGATATCGATAATTTTAAGAATGTAAACGACTCCTGTGGTCATTTGTATGGTGATTTTGTCCTCCGCGAGGTGGTTGCGAGAGTTGCGTCCGGATTAAGAACTACCGATATCCTGGCACGCTATGGTGGGGAAGAATTTTGCGGCATTCTCCCGGAAACCAGTTTGAAGTCAGCCATTGAAGTGGCGGAACGATTCAGGGAAAGCATCGCCTCAGAAGAATACAGGTTCCATGGACATTCAAGAAAAATAACTATTAGTTTAGGAGTTGCTGCGTTGGACAAAAATATTACGAATACCGATATGTTCTTCAAAAAGGCGGATGACGCCCTTTACACGGCAAAAAGGGAAGGGAAAAATAAGGTGCGATCCGCTGACCATTAGAGAACCTTTTTAATGGACTTTTACCTAAGCTGGCATAGCCAGAACCGAACAAGCAAGCAAGAAATAAAAAATACGAAATTCGAAGTACGAAACAAATCCCAAAATACAAAATCCCAATGAAAAAAACCGGGTTTTGAACATTTGAAAATTTTACCCAGTTAGATAACATTCAATGGTACATCTATTATTGTTAGATAATTATGTATCAAACGGCGTGAATTTAGGATTTGTTTCGTATTTCGTAGTTAGGGTAAAAATAAATAGAAAGGAATACAATTATGTCAGTTAATAATGCATTAATCGCAAAAGCCTTAGAATTAAAACCGCAGGACAAAATTATATTAATTGAGGCTTTGATAACCAGCTTAGATAAACCAGATCCGGAGATATCAAAAAAATGGATACAGGAAGCTGAGGCCAGACTTAAGGCTTACAGAGCCGGCAAAACAAAAGGGATACCCGCAGAAGAGGTGTTTAGATAAGCTTTATGAGAGTAATATTCGACGACTTTGCCAAATTAGAATTGGATGATGGAAAAGAATATTATGAAATGGAAGTGATAGGTTTAGGGAAAAGATTTAAACAAGAAGTTAAAAGAGCTATTAATATAATCAAAAAAATGCCTGAAATTGGTTCTCAAGAAAGTGAAAACATTAGAAGGTATATTCTTCATAAGTTTCCTTACAAAGTATTATACTCCATTGAAAAAGACCATATTTATGTTATCGCTATTGCACACTTACACCGTGAACCAATATATTGGATTAATAGAATCAGAACCTAACAAGGCGCTGCACCTGACCGCTATTCCGCTCCGCTCCATAGCGGCAGATGATCTCAATCGTTAGTGGCAATAAATGAGACAGAGATGATATGACAAAGAAAGCAATTGTTGTTGGTGCGACATCAGGAATCGGGAGGGAATTAGCAAAGATTTTCTCTAAAAATGGCTATATAGTTGGACTTGCAGGCAGAAGGACTCACCTGCTTGATGATCTCAAGAACGAACTTCCCAATAATTCTTTCGCAAAACATATTGATGTTTCTCAAACAGATAAAGCAATAAACCAACTCAAAGAGCTAATTGCAGAAATGGAAGGGGTGGACATTATCATTATTAACGCTGGTGTAGGATTTATTAACAAGGATTTACAATGGTCCCCGGAAAAAGAAACCATTGATGTTAATGTCTCTGGTTTTGCTGCAATAGCAAATGTTGCTATACATCAATTTTTATCGAAGGGTTCCGGTCATCTGGTAGGCCTATCGTCTATAGCAGCACTTAGAGGGGACGGCGACGCTCCTGCATACAATGCATCAAAAGCCTTTGTTTCAAACTATATGGAAGGCTTACGGAAAAAGGTGGCAAAATCAGGGTCATCCATTACAGTTACAGATATTCAGCCAGGGTTTGTAGATACAGCAATGGCAAAAGGTGACGGACTTTTTTGGGTTGCATCTCCCCAAAAAGCAGCACAACAAATATATAACGCTATCAAAAGGAAGAAGAAACATGCTTATATAACTAAACGATGGAGGCTTATTGGATTGGTAATGAAAATCGTTCCGGAAACTATTTATAACAGGCTATAAAATTTATAAAAAATCTTCTAACAAATCAATGTACGCCGGAATTGAGGGGACACCGTACTAATGCTTAAAAGTATCGAAGTTAGGATACCTCAGTCAGCCGTTTCCCGATATAATATCCCCAGATAATTTAAAGGTGGTAGTAATGGAATTTGAATGTGACCCCGAAAAAACAAAGAAGAACCATAAAAAATATAGCGTCCATTTTGAAGAAGCATCAACCGTATTTTATGACCCTTTGTCAGCTACTTTTGATGACCCTGACCATTCAATTGGCGAACATAGACTAATCACGGTAGGTTTTTCGTCAAAGGAACGTTTGCTCGTGGTATCACATACCGGGAAACGTTAACATTTTACCATTAAATATTTTGCCAAAAAAGCAAAGAAATTATTGATAAGGTGCTCCATGTCTCATCCCAAACATATTTTCCCGCTTTATATAGTCGGGCAAATGCAATTCTGCAGACTGCCCATCCCTGTCGATTATGCAGGTGGATAAGAAGCCATGTGTAATTCGTAGAAATGTATTAAAGCGGAAACCTTAACCATAGTAAGGAGAAATTATATGGAAGAAAAGGGGAAAAAGATATTTTACGATGTCCATTGTCATGCGCTGAATTTGAGCCATGCAGGGCTTCTTGCCTTTTTGAATCGCTTTTTAAAAGACAGGGCGGTGTCCTTTTCCGATCTGTTGGGGAAAGGAAAATTTCTCCAGGTTATCTGCCGTTTATTGGGGATACATTTCAGTGTGAAACTACTGAAAACACTATTGATTGTCTTAAGTGGCGTTCTCTCCGGAATCGTATTACTTGCGATAAGCAAATATGAATATTTCCTTTCAGGTAAGGTAAGCGATATCGTTTTGGTTGGTGCATTTTCGGTCGTTTTAACTGCCCTGGTTTTTGCTCTGTGGGCTTTACGAAAGATAGCTTCAGGGGAAAGCGACCTCATAACAAACACGCTTAAAAAAAATGTCAATCTTCTTTCCATTATTGAGAATAATACGGGGAGTTTATTTTTTTCTATGGAGATGGATATCCTGTCTGCGGATGAAAGGTTCAGGGAATTAATAAATGAATATCGTACCTCATCAACGTACAAATATGCGTCATTTATAAAAAATATCGAAGAGAAATGGAAAGAAACCGGGAATGAAATACATATCAAAACAAAAGAGGGGAAAACACTAAAGTACAATAAAATGGTTATTACCCCTCTGGTAATAGATTTTGGTTACAAGTGTTTTGACATGCAAGGAATTTATTATAATAAACCGCCCAGGAAACCAGTTGTGGAGCAGGTTGTCGATGTTTTCAACGGGATAAGGGAGTATAGGGAAATGAGTCCTGTTAAATTACTCGATATTTATCCCTTTCTGGGAATTAATACGAGGAATTACGACCTGGGAATTGTGAAAGTGGTTCCAAAAGAGGAAAGAGACGCATTTTACCATTTTCTGAAGAGCAGAAAAATCCCTCAAGGGATAAAAGAGCATGTAAGAGATACTTTGGAAAATAACGTTACTTATATTGAAAAGACGGGCAAGCTGGTATTTTATAAAGAAATCGAAACCCTGGGAAATGATTTGCGCACAATCTCTTCCCATGTCCAAATTGATGAAGGTTTGATTGATAAAATAGATGGCATGTCAGAGGAATCGGTTCGTACCCGCTTAAACGAAAAAAATAATATTCCCAAAATGCTTGAAAAGTATTTTGGGGAATATACGAATACAAAATATGAAACCTTTGCTAAAAAAAACAGGGAGCAGTACTTTTTTGATGAGAAAGATACAAAAAAGAAAGAAAAGACGATTCCTGTGAAAGGGATTGACGACCTGCGCAGTTATTTCTTTGCGGGAGTTAAATTATATCCACCCCTGGGGTTTGATCCCTGGCCCTACCACGAGGATAAACCCATCGATACCGCCACGGAATTTGACAAGGTAAATTATCTCTATCAATTTTGCAGTGAAAGGGGCATTCCGATAACGGTACATTGTTCGCCCGGCGGTTTTAAAACTGCTCATCACGGCATGGAATATACCAATCCTGAAAAGTGGAAAAACGTACTTTCCGCATATGAGAATCTGAAAATCAATTTTGCTCATTGTGGGTTTGATAACAATAAACCCCATAAATCGTGGTTGAATACCATCATGGAGCTTATGGGCGGGTATAAAGGCGTCTATGCGGATTTTTCCTATATCGGGAATAGTAGAGATTCTTATACTTTTTTAAAGGAACGAATCGTTGATAAAGGGTTTGGGGATCGCATACTCTTTGGCAGTGATTTTCCGGTTAACCTGTTTGGTGTGGATTCGTATAAGGATTATGTAGAGAATTTCTTTCATCTCTCTCTGGATACGAATTTAAAACACAAATTCTGCTCTGCGAATCCTCATAAATTTCTATGGGCTTAGGGTAAAAATGGAACGGAAGTAGGACATCACGCCTCTGATTAAAATGAGCCTGAGCAATTTCACGGGCAAACCAGTTTATCCGTGCCACCCTTAGCGGAGTACATATTTTTTCAGATAATCTTCCAATGCTTCCTGCCATGGTCTCATTTTGTGTCCGGTTGCCTGTACAAACTTTGTACAATTCAATGAGGAGTTTTGAGGTACCGTGGCTGCGCGTTTAAAGTCTTCTGCCTTAATGGATTGGAGAGATACCTGTATATTTGACAATCTAAAGATTTCCCTTGCCCACTCATACCAAGAACAAATGCCATCATTCGCAATGTGATAAATGCCATGAAGATCAAGCGAAAGAACATACCAGAGAGCATGGACAAGATCTGCGGCATAGGTAGGGCTTCCAAATTGGTCTGTTACTACAGACACGACATGTTTTTCTAATCCGAGATGCAGTATTTTTGTTACAAAATTGCTTTTATGCTGTCCATAAAGCCGTGAAATTCGAATAATGGTATAGTTGCCGTTTATTTCCTGCACTGCCTCCTCTCCTGCACGTTTCGATCTGCCATACACCGAAAGTGGGCGAGGCAGGTCTGTTTCGTTATACGGTGTATTCTTAGCGCCATCGAAAACATAATCAGTGCTGATATGGATGACCCGGGCATGCAGATTTTTTCCCGCCAGTGCGACGTTTTTCGCTCCATCTGCATTCACGGCATATGCCTTGCCGATGTTTGTTTCGCAGGCATCAACATCGGTAAATGCGGCACAATTAATGATTACGTCTGGCATGGTTCTGGCAATCGCCTCAAAAGTATTTGAGGCATTGGTGATTTCTATTTGTGAATGACTGGCGCAAATGACGGAGAGGGGTTGTTTTTCTGTTTCAGAAAGATGCGGCAACCCATTCCTTAGTTCCCACCCCAGCGCACCATTCGAGCCGATAATGAGTATCTTCATGTATGGAGTGCATTTGAGTGTAACTGGTAAACACGCTTGTATTCCCCGTCATCATGTATGAGGGATGCGTGGCTGCCTGTTTCAACGATTTGGCCTTGTTTCATCACAATGATTCTGTCACAATGCTGGATAGTGGAAAGCCGGTGGGCGACAATGATGGTGGTTTTCCCGGCAATAAGATTATTCAATGCGTCTTGCACCAATTTTTCCGATTCGTAGTCGAGGGAGGATGTTGCTTCGTCCAGCAACAGGATGGAGGCATTTTTAAGAATAGCACGCGCAATGGCAATTCGCTGGCGCTGTCCTCCGGATAATTTCACTCCCATTTCTCCCACAATGGTGTCGTATGCTTCTGGGAGGGACATGATGAATTCATGAATATTGGCCGCTTTTGCCGCATGCTGGATTTCTTCCATTGTTGCATCCCGTCTACCATAAAGAATATTTTCATAAAGGCTCCGGTTAAATAAAAATGTCTGTTGCGTAACCAATGCCATATGCGAAAGAAGCGATTCCCGCTTTATCCGGCGGAGGTCTATACCGTCAATAGTAATATAACCCTCTGTCGGGTCGTAAAAACGGGAGATCAGATTTACGAGGGTGGATTTTCCTGCCCCGCTTTCTCCTACAATTGCGATTACCTCGCCCTTTTGTATATTCAGACATATATTTTCCAACACACGTTCTTTTTTCCCTTCATAGGAAAAACTCACATTATTGAAGAAAATGCCTTCATCCATTTTTTTCAGCGTCACGGCATCCGGCGAGTCCTTTATATTTGATTCTATGTTAAATAATTCAAACACCCTGTTCGCACCGGCGAGAGATTCCTGCAAACCCGTGTAGCTCTTTGCGATCTTCTTAACAGAGGGGATGACCATAAAGCCAATTGCGGTAATAAATCCGCCAAGTTCTCCTGGGGTAATTTGATGTGACATAACGACATAGCCACCCAATATAACCATTGCGGCAAGCCCTACCGCATAAATAAAATCATTGGTACTGCTGTTCAATGATTTTGCCTTCACCATTTTTAGCGTTCTGCTAAGGAAGCGTCCTCCGATAAAATGGATTTCGCGACGTTCTTCATCTTCCATCCTGAATGATTTTACAATCCGGATACCTGCAAAGATCTCGCGAAACGCATCTGTGAGTTCGGAGAGATGCCGTAAGCTTCCTTTTCCGTGCCTCTTTATCTTTTTTCCGATTAAAATAGCAGGGATGAAAACTACCGGAAAAATAATTAAAGAAAACAGAGATAATTTCCAACTGAAATAGAATGCAAGGACTAACCCGCAAGTCAATTGCATGGGCAGAAATAACACCTCATCAAAGAGCACCTTAAGACCTGCCTGTGTAACAGCGACGTCGTTTGTCAATCTCGAAAG
Organism: uncultured Candidatus Kuenenia sp.; assembly: GCF_900696675.1. Classification (NCBI taxonomy): domain Bacteria; kingdom Pseudomonadati; phylum Planctomycetota; class Candidatus Brocadiia; order Candidatus Brocadiales; family Candidatus Brocadiaceae; genus Candidatus Kuenenia; species uncultured Candidatus Kuenenia sp. The sequence goes on from NZ_CAADGZ010000011.1 coordinate 41,383, forward strand.
AAGATCGCCGCTTTTTCTGTTCTCGAAAAAGCTTAACGGCTGAGGCAACAAGTGGTCACAGATCTTGTTCCGGATATCCACAACAACAGCCCATCTGACGAAATTCCTGTAATATTGCTGAAAATAACTGGTAAAAAAGATAACCGGAGCGAGAATGGCTATGACTATGCCAATACTGGTGAAGGAACGCGTCATTCGTTCCCGTAATTTTCCGATAAAAGAAAATTTGTTTAGGGTATTTTTTTTAAATTCTCCCAGCGGAGATCGTGTATTTTTTTTGATGTCGGTTTGGGAGTCTATATCAATGGTTGGCAGTTCTGTGGTTGTAGTTATTTCCCCCGATACCAGTTTGTCTATAACCGGCTTAATCAGCGAGATTTGAATACCATTTGCCGCGGTATAAAGCACCATGCAGCCAATGGCAATCGCCATTTGTTTCCAATAGGGTTTTGCAAAGGAAAGTAGTTTTCCGCACTCGGAAAGGAATGAAGTATTTTTCATTTTAAAACTTACGCGCTACGGGAAAAACGTTAATAAAAGAGTCTTATGGCGAGGTTGCGAATTACAATTTGTTATGTACTCATGTGATATGAAGAGCTCATAGATGAAAAATGTTATCACATCACAAGATGCTTTTCAATAAAAAGATTATACGCCGAAAAACAAAGAAGATAAATACCTGCTGGCGGAATAAAAGCAGCAAATAGATATTATTCAATTGCAGAATGCCCCCTGATCGTGTTATATTCTTGTAATTTTACAGAGATTTCAAAGACGGTTATCTGATTCTTTATGATGGTTTAACGCTGCTGGTACGACAGGATTATGAGTAAAAGGTGGTTCATTGCCCCGAATAATATCGAACTTCAAACGGAGATTGCAGGTAATCTTAGAATTTCAAACTTACTTGCACAGATACTCATTAACCGCGGCATTACAGATGTAGGCGCAGCGAAAAGCTTTCTTCAGCCTCAAATATCAACATTATCAGACCCTTCCAACCTTCCCGATATTGAAAAAGCCTCAATCAGAATTAATGAAGCCATACGCAACGGAGAGAAAATAGTCATCTATGGCGATTATGATGTTGACGGCTTAACCGCCACCGCCCTCATGTACCGTTGTTTGAAAATGTTTGATGCAAGGGTAAATTACTATATTCCTGAAAGGCTGGAAGAAGGGTATGGTTTAAATGCGGAGGCCATTACTAAGTTAAAAGCAGAGGGTACGGATCTTATTTTAACGGTTGATTGCGGCATTAGCGCATGCAGGGAGGCGGAGATTGCACGATCATATGGCATTGAACTTATTATTACCGACCATCATCAGCCTTCACAGGAAATCCCGGATGCATTTGCAATAATTAACCCAAAATTAAAGGCAACGGAAAAGACCTTCCGGGATTTTTCCGGGGTTGGCATTGCTTTCATGCTGGCATGGTCGATTGGCCAGCACTATTTTCCGCAAAAAAAGGTGTCGACAGAGTTTAAGGATTTTCTTATAAGCGCTATGGGTTTGGTTGCGCTGGGGACTATTGCCGACGTGGTTCCGCTTGTGGGCGAAAACCGTATCCTGACAAAATATGGGCTTGGGGCATTGCAGCAAACAAAAATACCCGGACTGCAGGCGCTACTGGATGTATCTTCACTCACCAATATCAACCTTGACACTTCCCATGTAGGATACCGCTTAGGTCCACGTATAAACGCACCCGGTCGTGTCAGCGATGCAGGAGTCGTTGTTGAGATGCTAACAACGGCCTGCAATGAAAAGGCAAAAGAAATTGCACTTTTTCTGGAAGAGGAAAATAACCGGAGAAGGGCGATGCAGCTTGACATACTCTCCGCTGCCAGGCAGAAAATCGTAGATGAAATAAACCTCGATGAAACGCTGGCGATTGTATTGGCAGACCAGGAATGGCACCCGGGAATAGTCGGAATTATCGCTTCAAAAATTGCAGAGGAGTTTAACCGTCCCGCGGTAATGATTGCCGTTGCCGATGAGATTGGGCATGGTTCTGCCCGTTCCATACCATCATTTCATATGCTGGATGCGTTAGAATGTTGCAAAAATATGTTAATTTCCGTAGGGGGGCATGCGCAGGCGGCGGGATTAAAGATTCATCCTGACAATATAGGAGATTTCCGCACATTGCTGAATCGGATGATGGCGCAAAAACTCCAGAAAGAAGACCTTGTTCCTTTTCTGAATATTGACGTAGCGGTTAATCTCTCCACGTTAAACAGGGGATTATTGATGGAATTGCAACTTTTGTCTCCCCATGGCGAAGGAAACCATATCCCCGTGTTTGCCATAAAAGACCTGCAGATTGCCGGTAAACCGCGCCGTATAGGATCGAATGGACAACACCTCAGCTTCTATGTAAAACAAGGCAATGTGTCTATGAAGGCTATCGGATTTGGCATGGGCGATGAAATTGACCGGCTGCTAAAGAATGGCAGCACATGTTCACTGGCGGTCGTTTTAAAGGAAAATAACTGGATGAATAACAGCAGTATAGAACTTGAAGTGAAAGATATCAAGTTCGATGGTGAATAATTGTAGTAAGAGTTTAGATTTTTGAAAAAGTATGTTCTTTACAAAAAACAAGTCAGTAATTTACGAGCATTTGTCTTGACTGAAATAAATAATTTTGCTATGAATTGCAAACGTATATCGTTTTAAAAATTTAGTACAAAAACAGATTGCCATACAACTTTGTAATCATTTTAGGTCAAAGGATTTTGGCGGAGAATGCCTCTTCCTTCTTTCTTGTGGTCTAAGGCCCGGATGTTTTATTTTCGGTAAGTGGTTTTAGTAGAGGAATGGGATCTGCCTTTTTTAAACAAAATGAACCAATTATTCTTTGCGGGAAATTATTTGATAGAAAATTTAAGAAGAGGGTAGAAATTAGTGACAGAGCTTATTAGCAGGCTTGAAATAAAAAAAGTTCATCAAATTATTCAAAGAGTTGATATCTTTTGTTCCGCGCTTTTGCTTCAGGCATGGAGACGCATTTATTATATATTCAATAAACAGGAAGTTCGTGTGTCAATTAAAGAGCGGGCAGGCAATTGCTTGCGGTGCGGTCGTTGCTGCCAGGCGTCGATCCGGTGCAAAAATCTATGCTACGATGAAAAAGGGCTTTCACTGTGTAAGGTATATGATCAAAGACCGCAGTTATGTTCCCTGTATCCGTACAATAAAAACGATTTCTTTTTCCACATCAGGGAAACGTGCGGTTACCATTACGATAACTGAAGTGTAAAAACTCTTCATCATAATTCCGTAAGATTTTTTCCTGTCTTACGATGGAATTAACGCACAGGTATTTGCCTGAATTGTGGCGATATTTGCGCACTTAAGGGGTATTTTGTGATGAAAAAAACGCCGCTGTATGAATCACACCTTGAATACCATGCAAAGATGGTATCTTTTCATAACTACCTGATGCCCATCCAATATGACAGCATCATCAATGAACACCTCCTTGTTCGAAAAAATGCCGGTATCTTCGATATATCCCATATGGGAAAATTTGAGATTTCCGGAGATGACGCCTTTTCCTTTGTGCAGCAGGTGATTACGAATGACGCAGCGCCATTGTCGGAAAAACAGGCTCTCTATTCACCTCTGTGCAATGAAAAAGGAGGCATTGTTGACGATATTATGGTTTATAAAATGAACCGAAATGAATTTCTCTTTATCGTAAACTGTGCAAATACTGAAAAGGACCTGGCATGGTTAACGGAACAGGCAAAACCCTACTGGTCTCTGAAATTAAAAAATGTCACTGATGAAATGTCAATTATCGCATTACAAGGTCCGTCTGCCCTGCAAATGCTCAAAAATACCCTGGAGACTGATTTTAAGTACCTCAAAAGGTTTTGTTTTGATGAATTTTTTCTGGATGATTTACCCATGATTATTTCAAGAACGGGATATACCGGTGAGGATGGTGTGGAAATATTGGTTGATGCAACTTACGCCCTCAGACTCTGGGATATTTTTTTGAAAAAAAACGAGGCGAAGGGACTGAGGCCTGTTGGGCTTGGAGCGAGGGATACGCTACGCCTTGAGGCATGTTTTATGCTTTACGGAAACGATATGGACGAAACGGTAACTCCCCTGGAGACCCTTATCGACTGGACGGTGAAGTTTGGCAAAGATTCTTTTATAGGAAAAGAGTCACTGCAGGAACAGAAGGCTGGGGGCGTCAAACATAAAATAATTGGATTCGAAATGTTGGATCAGGGTATTCCGCGTCACGATTATCCTGTTCTGAAAAAGGGAGAGAAGATAGGAAAAGTTACCAGCGGAACATTTAACCCAACGACGAAAAAGGGTATTGGCCTTGCCAGAATTACCATTCAGCATGCAATAGCCGGGGAAGAGATACAAATACAAATCCGGGATAATTATCACGAAGCACGAATTGTAAAAACCCCGTTTTATAAGAGGGAGTCAAAAAAATGAATATACCAGAAGAACTTCAGTATACAAAAACGCACGAATGGGTAAAAAAAATACACGGGAATGAAGTATCCATTGGCATTACTGACCATGCCCAGCATCAATTGCAGGACATAGTGTACGTCGAATTGCCGTTAATAGGAAGAGAACTGAAGATGGGCGCTCCCTGTGCAGTAGTTGAGTCAGTAAAAGCTGCATATGACATTTATGCACCCCTTTCCGGCAAGGTGACAAAAATTAATCAGGAACTCAGGGAAAGTCCACAATTAATAAATGAAGACCCTTACGGTAAGGGATGGTTTTTACATATTGAAATATCCAATCCGAACGAACTTGCAGATCTTTTAAGTCCGGTTCAATACCGGACTGCCAATGAATCCGAACAGTAAAATATCACCATAAACTCTTTCCCATAAGGAGAACCTGAGTGGTTGAAAATACCGCTCCTGCAAGACAAGAGTGCCTCCCCGCATTTTTTTCCGGTTCATTTTGAGTTGAGAGTAGCAAGCGGTACGTTATTGACAGGGAACTTCTCAATAAGTGGAGGTTTTTATAATAATTTCTACGTTCCACAGTCCACAATCTGCAATTTGCTGACTGTACCGTATTCCCCTTTATTAAGGGAGCAAGGGGGTTGTTTACCTCATATACAGGAAGTATCTTGAACGTTTTTACGATAGTGATATGCTTTTTATCCGTTAGAATGGCAAGGAATTTTTAGGGAGGGACGTCATGAATTTTTTACTTGAAATTGTTGCACGTGATTTTGACTTAACCGAAGCAAACAAGGCGGATATTCACAAGTATGCGGAAAAGTTAGATGCCGCTTATGACCGGATTATCCGCTGTCGGGTAGTGGTGGAAGCCCTTCGTCACCGTGAACACAAAGGGCTTTTTTATAATGTGAAGGTTGTTGTGACCATTCCCGGTACGGAACTTGTGATAAAACGCAAGCCAAACGAAGACTTTCACCTGGCGGTAAAAGATTCCTTTAACGCAATGCGCCGGAAGCTGGAAGATTTTGTTGTTCAGCGGAGTGGAAAGGTAAAACACCACGAAGAAATACCCATTGCCCATATCAGCAATTTATTCCCTGAAGAGGGATATGGTTTTATTACTTCTGCCGATGGGCGGGAGATTTATTTTCACAAAAATAGCGTCTTAAACCATGATTTTGCCCGTTTGGAAAAGGGAATGGAGGTACGATTTTCTGAAGAATTAGGCGAAAAAGGCCCGCAGGCGAGTTCTTTGACAGTAATGTAATGACCGATTATGTACATTGTATGTGGGAAATTCAATATTTTTAGTTAAGCAATGAACAAATCCATCTCTTTTGAACAGTACAACTTAGAAGAATTAAAGCCCTTTTGATTTTCCTTTGTATATCCTTGGCTTTTATGTTGCTCTGTGTTTTTCTCAACCGGCAGACCGAACTTTGCTCTAAAGTCAAGCTTGATGGGTTTGTTAAATGATACCAGTCTGTTGGCCATATCATCTATTTGTTGAAGAAGATGAGATTTTTCCAAATGGGAGTAAGATTGGATAAGGGGTTTATCTTATCGATGTCTTTATCTATCTTCGTTTTTAGGCCGTCAGCCTTGATAACCATGTAGGTATCTAGTTTTTTGAAGGTATACATCAGCCGCATTAATGTCAAAGCGCACTGGCGGGGATGGTGCGCATCGGAATCCCCGCCCAGTGCAGTGCCTTGTTGGCACTATAAGTGATAATCTCTGGCCGCTTCCGGCTGGTAAAGAACGTCATCGATGCGGATACGGCGCACCCCAGACGGGACAGACCATTCCACAACATCTCCTTTGGCGTATCCCAGGATCGCCGTGCCCACAGGGGCGAGAACCGAGATAGCCCCCGCAGCAATATTCGCATCTTTTGGAAAGACTAAAACATAGGTCATTTTTTCTGACGTACTCAGATCACGCAGGACAACCTTTGAGTTCATGGTCACCACATCTGCAGGCACGTCTTTGGACGACACGACTTCCGCCCTCTCCAATTCTTCTGCCAAAGACGCTAAATCCTTTCTGTCTTGACCACCGAATTCCTCGGCCACAGCGATGAGTTCTTCGAGTCGCGATTTGTCAAACTCGGTAATGTGCAGCTTTCGTGTTGTTGTCATGATCTCCTCCGTTATGAATACCAACCATTGATTGTCAAAATAAATTATCCTGATAATTCGTGGAAAACACTATTATCAGGGAAAATAAATAATAGTACGGTACATATAAAAATGTTGCTGTATAATTTTGCAACAGTACTATACCCACAAGAAAAAATATATCAATCGGAAAAGGGGAAAAGTTGCCAGATGAAGATGAAGCAAACTTTTTATGCAAAGGGAAGGGGTCAGGTGAAATGTTATGCTGTCTCTGATGCTAATTTTTCTTTTATGATATGGGGGCAATCGTACAGGTGCAAAAAACTTTTCAGGATATAAATAATCTTCGCCCAATTCATCAACAACTCTTATATGGCAATGTGTTTCAGCTATCCTGTCAGTCAGCACTTCGTATAGTTTTCTTTTTTCCAATGATGATTCATCGCCGCGATTATCTACGCATATCATAAAATGTTTTTAAATCGCCTTTTCTTCATAAATATTTTTTGATTTTAAGTTCTTTTTTCCCGATGCCATGCTCTTCTCGTACCAGCGTACTTCGACGTCTAAAATTGTACCATCTTCCAGTTCCACCTGGCAAATACCTTTCAACTTTCGCCAGTATTTTTTTCCATATACCTTATTTAATCTGTTTAAATTTTCAATTCCACGTCCAGTAGCAATTGCTTCCGCTCCTCCGTCGTTCCCGCTATTGGGCGTCGGCTCCAGTGCGATGTTAGACGGCCCACGTCTAGCCACTGGCCTCCGGTGTTACGGGGCTCAAACGCTCGGTGAGCACTTCCAACTCACGGTACAAGGGCATCGTTCATCCCAATAGTCAAGAATCGAGTGCCAAGAGATCTTTTGAGAAATCGGCAAAGCTCTGCCAGCCTAAGATGGAGATGATCTCGTATGCAAGGCTGCGTGAAGCGTACTGGTCGTATGGGGATCTGAAATCTTTGGCGAGCTGCTTGAGGGCAGCCTCGGTTGCAGAGTGAAATTGACCCTCCTCCCAGTGAATAGCTTGATTGCGGCCTTGCCAGATTACATCGGTAATCGATTGGGATCCGATAAGTCGTCCTTTAGGGCAAGCTGATAAGCTCTTGCCATATCTAATTGACAATCCTTGCTTGGCGAACTGCAGAAGAGCTCCAGACATCGCATGCCTGGCAAACTCGTGAGCAGCAAGTCGAAGCATAGCTTCACGGAGGTTCTTGTCTGTCAGGTGGCGTTCTTTATCCATGCCAAAGTAAGTATCCCAGTAAATCGCAGTGCTCAGTAGTGGATCGTCGTCCTGGTACCCAGGAATACTGGAGAGGTACTCATCCATCTTATTGATTTGTTCTACCTTTGTGTAACCTTCCTCCGTAGCTTTCGTGATTTGAGCTAAGGTGCGGGAAAGGTCCTCAACGTGTCGTTCTTCTCGGTGGATCTCCGCAATTACTGCGGTGGCGGCGGGCTCTATTTCGGAGAGGTAGTCTTGTATTTTCAGGAAGCCTCCTTGATGCCGGCAGATGGGGAGCTTAGCCGTCTAACCAGTAATTGATAAGTTTATAGATAACAATGTATACATTTACTTATTGCATTTTTACTAGTGATTTTTCTTCGAAAAACAGATAATTTTTTATAGATAATGCATTATTTTTGTGTATTATCTGTAACAAGTTGAAAAAATAACATTTTTGTCGATATTACGCAAGAGGATTCTAATGCATATTCCACAAAACATTACGATTAAGTTTGATCCTATTCTCATTCATAAGCGAATTCCAAGGAGTGAACAGCATAACTTTAGAGAAAGGCTTCGTTATTACATTGACTTCTGTAAAAAATATGATTTTTTCGAATCGAAAAAGGAGAGTCTTTCGCAGTTTATAAAAAAATTACAAGAAAAACATCAGTCTTCTCAACAACTGAAACAGGCAGCCCTTGCCATATCTCTTTACTACTCCATAGTCCGGTCTTATCCTGAAGACAATCTTTTAGAAAGTGAAAATGCGCAGGAAAAGTCGCAGCCTTCGTATCGGCAAAAACAAACCTCCCCAAACTTTTTCTCGCCACGATTCCATAAGGCAGCCCGAAACTCATGATTCCATTAATGATGGTAAGAAAAGCTATCCAGATTTTCATAAAGAATTGCAGGGAGGAAGACCAACCGGTAAGCCTGCAAAAACAAAGCACTCAATCCGTCCCCAACAATCATTTTATTGTGCCGCCTGTTTCTGTTGATTCAAAAAAGGCGATTGTTTTTGAAAATACCAAAGGATGTATGGATGCAATACATGGGTTAAGTGCCTTAATAAAGATTAAACATTATTCTCCGAAAACCTTATGGGCTTATACACATTGGACTAAGAAATTTCAGGGATTTGCCCATAATAAGGATATTCAGTCCCTGTCGTCTGTGGAGGTGAAGGATTTATGTAATATTTAGCGGTCAAACGTAAGGTGGCGGTATCAACACAAAATCAGGCATTTAACGCGCAGTTGTTTTTTTATAAGCATATTATCAAGAAGGATTTCGGAGATAACAGTAATACTCTCAGGGCCAAAAGTAGGCCTTATATACCCGTTGTTTTATCGCGGGAAGAGGTTCACTCGATTCTTGAGCGTCTTACCTATCCTAACAACCTGATTGTTAAGCTTCTGTATGGATGCGGGCTTCGGATGTTCGAATGCTTAAACTTAAGAGTTAATAATTTTAATTTTGACGCAGGTATTTTAACAATCCACGATGGTTGATTATGGTAGAGTAAAATTGTACCAGATGGCAAGGTAAAATAGTACCACTCGTAGAGAAAAGCTATCTTATAAGGAATTGAGTAAGAATAATTCCTTATAAGTAGTAAAAGGATGGTACATATGCAAGCAGTGCAAATTATGAAGAGGCTAAAAGAGCAGGGTAAGAGTGAAAGAAGTATAAGTCGTGAAACAGGTCATCACCGTAGTACCGTAAATAATTAAAGGCTCTTCAGTCAAGTGTGTGGGTAAAAATGAGCCATGAATTGTCCCTGAATTCTTTTGAAGAAGACTGATAGATACGCCTTTTCCAATTCATCCCAAATTAACAGTAATTCCGGCTGGATTTTCAGGGCAATTGTTTAATTCTTTTATTCCATCATCGAAATTGTTTCTTGCAAAGTTTATTTTTGATCGTGAAATGTGCAGCGATGTTTCATAATGAGGTAATAGGGTATTTGCCGTATGCGCAGGTGTCTTTCGTTTAGAATCTTCCTCTCGTTTGATAAATTCTTCCGCCTTATCAAGTTGATTTTCTTCTATATAAAGTGCCGTCAGCGCAATGATAGTGATGCCTATGTGAACCTGGTCGGGAGGGTAACAATAATGGGTCAGTAAATTATACTTTTATTAAATTCAATATAGTGAGATAGTAGCCTTTTCATTTTATTTGACGAAACCTTTTTTATATCTTCTTTCACAACTTTATTATTTGATATTAGGTTTATAAATGTATTTTTTTCACTTCTCGTTAATTTTTTATAAGTATTTTTCCAATCAAGTGCCCCATTCAATTCATGCCTTCTTCTATTAATAATATAATCCTCGGGCATTAGCAATATTTGAAGGAATTCTTCGAATGTAGAACCAAATGCCGCTTCAAAAAATTCCTTACGAGGACTTATGAGTCCTCTGGTTACTAAAAGTACACATTGTAAACCACGTAAGATCTTCTTATTCCAATTTTTACCAATGAAAGACGTATCCTTTGCTGTTAAAGCGGATGTTCACCCCAAGTCAAAAAACAAAAGTGCCGTAAAAGCCTTATATTTATTGACTTTTACGCCGAACAGCAAGCTTTTTTCTAGTGACTACCCGTATGTTCCGGCTTGGCAATACTTCTGGCAACTTTATCTGTAATGCCTCTAATAATTCATGTGATTGTTGCCGCGGACGCGGGATCT